>DATLWN010000150.1:0-2299 GCA_035576305.1 Mariprofundaceae bacterium | reverse complement strand
GTCCTGTCGGCATACAGGGCGATCGGTGCGTCGGCGGCCTGATGCAGGGCCTCCCGCCAGGAGGAGAGGTCGGCATTCGCCGGCATGCGCGCATCGGCGGCCCGGCCGCGCAGCGCCGCCGCCACCGCCAGTTCCAGGCCTTCCGGCACCTGCAGGTGTTCGTCGACCCACAGTCCGCCCCTGGATCGGATCAGGTCGCGCAGCGATTCCGGCAACTCCTGGCCGGACAGCTGTGCGCGCAGCTCCTGACCCATGCCGGACAGCGCGCGCACCCTCGATTCGTGTTCGCCCAGGGCGGCGGAGGCCGCCTCGCGCTCGCTGCGGCTCTGCTCCAGCGCCTGCCCGGCCATCTGCAAGGCCTGTTCGGTCTGTTGCAGGCGGGCCGCGAAGGCATCGATGGCGGCCTTCGCTTCGGCGTGGGCCTGGTCAGCCTGTTGCTGTTGCTCCCGGGCGTGGCCGACCTGTTCCTCGAGGTGCTGTTGGCGTTCCCGCAGGCGGGCGATGGTGGCCTCGGTCTGCTGCCGGCGCTGGCCGGCATCCTCGAAGGCATGGCGGATGCGCTCGTAATCGGACAGCAGGGCGTCGCGCTGCCGGCTCTGCTCGGCATAATGGCTGCGGGCGCTATCCAGTGCCTGGCGTGCCTCGGCGAGGCGGGCCTTCAGCGTCGCATCGTCCTGTTCGGCCAGCCGTTCGCCCAGCTCCGACTCCTCGCGTCCCAGGGCCTCCAGGCGTTCGCCGGCCTCGGCGATGCGCTGTTCCAGCATGCCCTTGCGCTCGGCCAGCAGGCGCCGTTCACCGGCCAGGCGCTCCAGCTCCTGCTGCCAGCGGGCACGCTCCTGCTCGCCCTGGCGCAGCCTGTCCTGCAGATCCTGCACGCCTTCCTCGTGGTGGATCAGCCCCTGGCGCGCCTCGGTCAGCGTACGCTCGATCTCGGCGTGTTTGCCGGCCAGCCCGGCCTCGGAGGTCCGGGCCTCATCCATCTGGCGGCGGATCTCCGCCAGCTGGGCCTCGCCCTGGCCGTAGCGGATGCCGAAGCTGATGGCCTGCAGATCCCTGAATTCGTCCTGCATCTTCCTGAACCGCTCGGCGCGGGAGGCCTGCTGCTTCAGGCTGCGGCACTGCGTGGCCACCTCCTCCAACAGGTCGATGACCCGCTCCAGGTTCTGCCGCGTGTCCTGCATCTTGCGTTCGGCCTCGCGGCGCCGGTGCCGGTACTTGACGACGCCGGCCGCCTCCTCGAGCAGCTCGCGCCGCTCCTCGGCCTTGGCCGTGATCATGCGCGCGATCGCACCCTGCTCGATGATGGCGTAGGCGCGCGTGGAGATGCCGGTGTCCAGGAACAGGTCGACGATGTCCTTCAGGCGCACCATCTTGCCGTTGATGAAGGCGTCCGATCCGGATTCGCGGTGCATGCGCCGGCGGATGCGGATCTCGTCCAGCTCGTGGTACGGCGGCGGCAGTTGCCCCGGCCTGACAGCGAAGGTCAGCTCGACATCGCACATGGCCACCGGCGAACGGGAATCGGAGCCCTGGAAGATCAGGTCGTCCATGACGCCGCCGCGCAGCTGCTTGGCCGAATGCTCGCCGAGCACCCAGCGCAGGGCGTCGACGATGTTCGACTTGCCGGAGCCGTTCGGGCCGACGATGGAGGTGATGCCCTCGCCGAGCTCGATCTTCGTCGGGTCGACGAAGGACTTGAAGCCGGCCAGCTCGATCCGCTTGAGTCGCATCTACAGCCTGGAGACGTCGGCCAGACGCAGGAAGAGCTGGCGCAGGCGCGTCAGCAGGGCCAGCCGGTTGTGGCGCAGCGCTTCATCCTCGGCCATGACCATGACGTCGTCGAAGAAGCGGTCCACCGGTTCGCGCAGCGTGGCCAGCAGCGCCAGGGACTGCTCCGGGTTTCCGGGGTCAATGGCATTTTCCGCCTTCACCAGGGCGGCGAACAGGTGCTTCTCCGCGCCGTGCTCGAACAGGTGCGCCGTCACGCCATGCTCCTCCGCCCCGGATTTCTTCAGGATGTTGACGATGCGCTTGTTGGCGGCGGCCACGGCCTGGCCGGCCTCGGATTCGGCGAAGCCCGAGAGCAGCCTGGCGATATCGATCTGGCGGTGCAGCGGCCGCTCCACGTCGGCGGCCAGCGCCGCATCCAGCGCGTTGCGGGTGACGCCCATCTGATCGGCCATGTAGAGCAGGCGTTCCTCGATGAAGTTGGCCACGGCCTGCTTGGTCTCGCCCGAGATGGCGATGGTGGCGCGCTGCTCGTTGCACTGCCGGGCGGCCTGGTCGATCACCCGGGTCA
>DATLWN010000149.1:0-4955 GCA_035576305.1 Mariprofundaceae bacterium | reverse complement strand
AATTCACCGCTTTTGCCGTCGATTTCCTGTATTTCGATCATGTCATCCACGTAGGGCCTAAGTTGATTGTCTTTTGTCCTGTACGTCCATTGGCAGTTCCATTTGCCCAGCCAGGCGTTCCTTTCGCTCTCCTCCAATGGCAGATCGTTCTTGCTCCAGATGGATCGTATTTCGGTTGGGAATAATGCGTTGTTTTTCATGATATAAACGATGCAGAACAATGTGATGGCAAAAAGTATCAGCATGGTTGACCAGCGAACGACCGGGCCCGGGCTGAAATGCAGCTCCGACCCGACAATCAAGGTGATGAGTGCGAGTAGGCTGAGCGGCCCCTTGATGGAATTGATGATTTCCGCCCAACCGCTTATTTTCATGGTTCCCTCGCGCAATGGCTTTTAGGGTTAATATAGATCACACATAGCAAAAACCGGCGGAGTGGCCGCCGGTTTTTGTTTGCTGGGTACCTAGGGCCGGTCGGACTACGCATGAAAATGCATAGACAGGGTGGACCTCACCTCAATGTCCCAGGGTAGGCGGGGCATCGATGCGAAACACAGGGTAGTCGCCTGCGATTTCTTCGAATGCGGAGACCGGGGCCCGATGCGAGACAGGAAGGTGCTGACGCCCACTTGTGGCTACCTGGCACCATGCCTTGAGGATTGACGCGCGCTCCTGAGCCGGAATCTCCGTAAGCGTGACCGGATGCCTACGACCGCGCTTGATGAACGCCTTTCCGCCCGCCGCGCGCACGTTTTGAACCCACTCCGAACCGTCGCCGAGCATCGAAACGAGATACCGCTGATCTTGGTATCGAGCGAGGACGAGGATGGTTGAGGAAAGCCGACCGCTGCTCCGATCCATCGTCTGCAAAGTTAGTAATATTTGCGGAGCCAGGCCAAGTCCGACGACCCAGGCGTATGCCTTGCTCCAAAGCCTGCCGAGCCGGGTCGGACGCCATCCGCGGTAGAAATAACGCAAGTAACCGCTTCGTTCGGCTGGATCTTCACGTCGCGGCATCACATGAGCCAGTCCTTGATTTGCTCATTTCCATCGTTCCTCATAATTGCGTATCAATCGCAGCATGGTACGAAGCCGGCAGGTGCGCAAATCGGGATAAAAAAGCCGGCGGGGTGGGCGCCGGTTTTTGTTGTGCTGGGTACCTGGGCCCGGTCAGAGCCGGGCGTTGCCGCTCATGGCATGCCCGAATCGTCCGGGTTGTCCGAATCCGCCGAGGGCTCGGGCTGGATATAGTCCGGGCGCAGGATCTGCACATGCGCGTGGCTGGTGGCCTGGCTCAGCCAGCGGTCCATGGCCTGCTGGTTCAGGATGCTGATGATCTCGTCGTGTGCCTCGTCCAGGCTCTTCACGGTGGCCGGGCGCCGGCCGAGCAGCTGGATGATGTGCCAGCCGAACTGGGTGTGCACGGGCTTGCTGATGTCATCGGGCTTCTGCAGGGCGAAGGCCGCATCCTCGAACGCCGGCACCATCGTGCCGCGCGAGAACCAGTTCAGGTCGCCGCCGCGCGCCTTGGTGCCGTCGTCCTGCGAATACTGGGCGGCCAGGGCGGCGAAGTCCTTGCCGTGCCTGAGCTGCTTGTAGATCTGTACCGCCGTGTCCTCGGAATTGACGAGGATGTGCCGGGCGTGGATCTGTTCCGGGATCGTGAAGTCCGCCTGGTGCTTCTCGTAGTACGCCTCGATGGTCTTCTCGTCCGGCGGGGTCAGCGATTTCAGCTCCTGGTCCTTCATCGTCTGCACCAGGATGTTCTCGCGGGCGCGCTCGATCTGCTGCTGCACCACCGGATCCTTGTCGATGCCCATGGCGATCGCCTGCCGGCTCAGGATCTTGCGGCGGATCAGCGTCTGCAGGATCGCAGCGCGGGCCCTGGGATCGGTGCCGATATCACGCATCGACTCGGGGAGGGCATTGATCTCGGCGTCGATATCCGATTCGCGCAGGTTCTGGTTGTCCAGCTTGGCCACAATGGGGCTGGTCGGCACGGAGGTGGTGGAGGTGGTGTTGTCGTGCTGCTGGTTGCAGGCGACCAGCAGCAGGGGGATCAGCAACAGGATCAGGCGCATGGGTACTCCGGACAAAGGCGTTTGCCAAACTGCATGGGGCTCCTAGAGTAGCGGCAGTCCGGCGCAAATGCATGGGGTATCATTTCCACCATGCGGGCGGACGTCATTCCGCGGAGGGGTGGGTCTGATGTCACCTGTCGTCATGGCGATCCTGGTTCTGAGCCTCTACCTGGTCTTCTACCGTTTCTACGCCAAGGGCCTGCTCGCCCCGCGTGTTTTCGCCCTCGCCCACGACGCCGAAACGCCGGCCCATGCGTTCCGCGACGATGTCGATTACCTGCCGACCAACAAGTACATCCTGTTCGGCCACCATTACGCCTCGATCGCGGGCCTGGCGCCGATGCTGGGGCCGGCCATCGCCGTGATCTGGGGCTGGGTGCCGGCGCTGCTGTGGGTGGTGCTGGGCACGCTGCTGGTCGGCGCCGTGCACGACTTCTCGGCGCTGGTGCTGTCGGCGCGCCATGGCGGGCAGAGCGTGGGCACGATCACCCGCGACGTGATCAGCCCGCGCACGCGCCTGCTGTTCCTGCTGGTGATCTTCTTCCTGGTGGCGCTGGCGATGGGCGTGTTCGTGCTGGTCATCGCCGGCCTGTTCGCCGTGCCCGATCCGGCCCACCGGCCGCCGACTGCGCACCCGGAGGCCGTGTTCCCGACCTACGCCCTGATCCTGGTGGCCATGGTGATGGGCTACCTGCTGTACAAGAAGCGCATGCCGATGCTGCCGGTGATCGGTGCCGGCTTCGTGCTGATGATGCTGACCACGTGGATGGGGCTGTATATGCCCATCACCGGCGTATCGGCCGGCTTCTGGACCTGGAGCCTGTTGATCTACGCCTATGCGGCGAGCGTGCTGCCGGTGTGGCTGCTGCTGCAGCCGCGCGATTTCCTGAACTCGCTGCTGCTGTACCTGGCGCTGCTGTCGATGCTGGCCGGCTTCTTCCTGATGGCGCCCCAGTGGGCCGCCCCCGCCATCAACCCGCACCCGGCCGGGGCGCCGCCGATGTTGCCCTTCCTGTTCATCGTCATCGCCTGCGGCGCCGTCTCCGGCTTCCACGGCATCGTGGCCAGCGGCACCACGGCCAAGCAGCTGGACCGTGAAACGGATGCGCCGATGATCGGCTATGCCGGCATGATCGGCGAATCCCTGCTGGCCTTCCTGGCCGTGATGGCCACGACGGCCGGCGCCTTCACCAGCCACCAGCAGTGGGCCGATTTCTACGGCTCGTGGCAGAAGGCGGCGGGGCTGTCCGCGAAGCTCGGCGTGTTCATCCAGGGCACGGGCAACTTCATCCACCAGCTCGGCATACCGCTGGATTTCGCGATGGCCTTCATCAGCGTCGTCGTCGTGGCCTTCGCGATGACCTCGGTGGACACCGGGGCGCGGCTGCTGCGCTTCAACGTCGAGGAGATCAGCCACACCCTGGGCATCCCGCAGCTCTCCAACCGTTACCTGTCGACGACGATCGCCGTGGCCGCCATCGGCTTCTTCGCCTTCTTCAAGGTCGACGGCAAGCCGGCCGGCCTGCAGCTGTGGACGCTGTTCGGCACCACCAACCAGATCCTGGCGGCCCTGACGCTGCTGACGGACGATCTACCTGTACCGCAAGCGCAAGCCCATCCTGTACACGCTGCTGCCGATGATCCTGGTGCTGGCGGCCACGATCTCCGGCATGGTGATCGGCATCTGGCACGCGCTGGTCCGGCAGCAGTGGATGGTGGCCGGCGTCGGCAGCCTGATCTTCGTGCTGGCGGTGTGGGTGCTGATCGAGGGGGTGGCGGCGGCCGTGCGCATCCGCCGCGACCGGGAAGGCCAGACGGCCTGATGTCCGGCCTGATCCTGAGCAAGCTGATCGGCCAGTTGCTGCTGCCGCCGACGGGCCTGGTGCTCCTGGGTGCGGTCGGCCTGCTGACCTGGCGGCGCTGGTGGGGCAAGTCGCTGGTGATCCTGAGCCTGTCCCTGCTGTGGCTGCTGTCGACCGAGCCGGTGCGGGACGGCCTGATGGAGCCGCTGGAGCACCGCTACCCGCCGCTGGCGCTCGATGCGAATCTCGGCCTGCCCAGCGATACCGCCATCGTGCTGTTCGGCGGCGGCGTGTATGCCAGGGCGCCGGAGTACGGCGGCGCCGATTCCCTGCACCTGAGCGCGCTTTCCCGCACCGTGTACGCCGCCGATCTGGCCCTGCGTTCGGGGCTTTCCGTCTACCCCAGCGGTGGTGAGCCGCTGACGGGGACGGCCGAGCCGGAGGGCAGCGTGATGCGCCGCTGGCTGGTGCGCCTGGGCGTGCCGCCCGAGCACATCGTCATGGAGAACGCGGCGGCCACGACCTGGGAGAACGCCCGCCAGCTGAAGGCGCTGCTGGACGAGCATGACATCCGCCGCGCCGTGCTCGTTACCAGCGCCTGGCATATGCCGCGTTCCGTGTGGAGCCTGAAATCCCAGGGCATCGCGGTCATCCCGGCGCCCTGCGATTACCGCGAGCAGAGGCTGCCGTACGGCGTGCTCAGCTACCTGCCGAACGGGGACGTGCTAGCGGATTCCTGCGAGGCCCTGCACGAATACCTGGGCCTGTTGTGGTACCGCATCCGTTACGGGGCCCTCGGCGTGTGAGCCAAGGCACGTGCCTTTGCGCCCGAAATGGGCTATAAAGCGCGTGTGCAAAAAGCATCTATCCGCGAGGTTGGCGTGATACAGGGCGTGCCAGACGTGACGGCCGTGGAAGGGCCGGATATGCATACGCTGAACAGCGACTACATCAACCAGCTCTACGACGAATTCCTCAGAAACCCCTCGGCGGTGCCCGAATCATGGGCCCGCTATTTCGAGTCCATCGAATCGGCGCTGGAGCGCACCGCCGCCTCGCATTCGACGATGCT
>DATLWN010000148.1:0-2227 GCA_035576305.1 Mariprofundaceae bacterium | reverse complement strand
CCCA
Source organism: Mariprofundaceae bacterium (assembly GCA_035576305.1). GTDB lineage: Bacteria > Pseudomonadota > Zetaproteobacteria > Mariprofundales > Mariprofundaceae > DATLWN01. The sequence continues at coordinate 2,223 of DATLWN010000148.1, read as the reverse complement.
TGCCCGAGCCGTCATCCTCCACAACGATGCGTTGCTTGCCGGCCATCTCGATGCCGACCTCGATGCGTGCCGCACCCGCATCGAGGCTGTTCTCGACCAGCTCCTTGACCACGGATGCCGGGCGCTCCACCACCTCGCCGGCGGCGATCTGGTTGGCGACCTGGGGGGAAAGCAGATGGATCACGGCGTCAGCCATGCGCGAATCCCGCCATGTGTCAGACGATGCGGCGCGGCAGCGGCAGGGCCAGCCCCGTGCTGTTGCGCATCAACAGGCGCTTCACCGGCCCGCTGTTGCCGACCAGGCGCATGCCCAGGCCCCTGAGCCCGGGCAACAGCGGCAATTGGCGCGTGAACAGCTGATGCAGCGCCTCCATCGAACCCATCACCGACAGTAGATCCGGCAGGCGCGCCTTCAGGTAACGCTCCAGCACCGCCATATCCCCCCAGTCCTCGGAAAAGCGCTTCGCATCGACGATCTCCTGCGCCAGCACCATGGCATCCCTGAGCCCCAGGTTGACGCCGAGCCCGGCCAGCGGGTGGATCGTGTGCGCCGCATCGCCGATCAGGGCCAGGCGCGGACGCACCAGGTGCGAGGCCAACTGCATGCGCAGCGGGAAGGCCGCGCGCTCACCCACCTCGACGATGCGCCCCAGCAATGGCCCGAAGCTGAGGTAGAGCTCCTCGGCAAAGGCGGCATCCGAAAGGGCCATCAGCCGCTCGGCCTCGTCATCCGCGGCACTCCACACGATCGAACACATCCCGTCCGGCAATGGCAGCAATGCCAGCGGCCCGGTGGGCATGAAGCGCTGGAAGGCCATGCCCCGGTGCGCAAGCTCCGGGCGGATACTCGCCACGATGCCCTGCTGGCGGTAGGCCCTGGCCTGCACGCCGATGCCCATGTGCCGGCGCAGCCAGGAATGCCCACCGTCGGCGCCGACCACCAGCGGTGCGGCAATCGTCCGGCCGTCCTTCAAGCGTACCTGGGTCTGTTCGGTGCCCCAACGCACGCTCTCGACCTCCACCGGGCAACGGATCTCCACGTTCTCCGAAGCGGCCAGCACCTGCTGCATCGCCGCCTGCAGCCGCGAGTTCTCGACGATATGGCCGAGGGACTGCTGACCGATCTCCGCGGCATCGAAGCGGATCGCACCCGCATGCTGGTCGTCCCAGACCTTCATGCCGAGGATCGCCTGCGCCTGCTGCACATGTGCCCAGACACCCAGTCCCTCCAGCACCTCGACGTTGCCGGCCACGATGGCGCTGACCCGGCAGTCGCGGCCGAGCGAGAAGCGCGGCTGCGCTTCCTGCCGTTCCAGCACCAGCACTCTCAGATCCCGGCCGTTCAGGGCCGAGGCCAGGCCCAGGCCGACCATGCCGCCGCCGATGATGACGACGTCGGCCTGCTCGCTCCTGTCCGGGACCGGCCTGGCCTGCGTGGATCTAGACGGCATGGAGCCTCCCCGGCTGCGGCAGAGCGCGCATGGTGTCGTGACCGATGCCGGCCGCCTGCCTGACCAGCAGCTCCCTGAGCGGCGATGCGGCCTGCAGGCCGGTGAGCCCCCAGCCCCTGGCCCATTTCACCGGCGGCAGCTCGTTGCCGAATATAGCCGCCAGCGACTCGGTGAACCCCGCCACCTTCGCGACATCGAGCCAGCGCCGCTGGGCATAGGTGTCCAGAGCGATCGCTGCCCCGGGATCGCCCCGTCCGGCCGGTCCGAGGATGTCGGCCAGATCGGCTGCATCGCGCAGGCCCAGGTTCATGCCCTGTCCCGCCACCGGGTGCAGGGTATGCGCGGCATTGCCGGCGAGGATCACCCGCCCGGCGGCAAGGCGCCCGGCCAGCGTCAGCTCCAGCGGATAGACCGCCCGCGCACCTGTTTCGGCCAAGGCGCCGAGCCGATCCATCACCGCGGCCCCGGCCTCTCGCTCCAGCCGTTTCAGGAATACCGGGCCGGGGGCCTGCAGCATCGCCGCCGCCTCGCGCGGCGCCAGCGTCCATACGATCGAGTAGCGGCCGTCGGCCAGAGGCAGGAAGGCCAGGGGGCCGGACGGACGGAAGCATTCGTAGGCCACGTCCCCATGGCCCCTGGCACACGACAGCGAGGCGACCAGCGCGAAGCGGTTGTGATCCCAGCCCCGGGTGCCGATGCCGCACATGCGGCGCACCGGGCTGGCGGTGCCGTCGGCGGCGATCAGCAGGCGCGCGCTCAGCACCCGCTCACC
>DATLWN010000147.1:0-1852 GCA_035576305.1 Mariprofundaceae bacterium | reverse complement strand
GTGCGTCCGTCCGGCTACTTCAACCAGAAGGCCCGCAGGCTGAAGGCCTTCGCCGGGTTCTACCTCGCCCACGGGGGCGAGTCCGGCATCCGGTGCCTTCCCGATCCCAGGCAGGCGCTGCTGGCCCTGCACGGCATCGGCCCGGAAACGGCCGATTCGATGCTGCTGTATGCACTGGACATGCCCGTCTTCGTCATCGACGCCTATACCCGGCGCATCTTCGCCCGCCTGGGCGAGACCCCGCCCGATGCCTCCTACGCGGCGCTGCAGGAATACTTCCACGCGCGGCTTACGCCCTCGGTACCGCTGTTCAGGGAATACCACGCGCTGCTCGTCGCGCACGCCAAGCGGCACTGCCGCAAGCGGCCGCTTTGTGCCGGCTGCCCGCTGCAAAAGCGATGCGCGCATGCCCGCGGCGCAGCGGGTGCGCTTGACGGCATGCCGCCCGATGACTTTACTGCACATCGGCCCCACGCCACTACCGGAGAGGCCGGCGATCCCATGCCGGATGCCGCCGCGCCCCGACGGGGCCGACACGCCATCCATGGCCGGCCATGGCCCGGCTTCCGGGAGGGATGATGATGAAAACGAAGATGCCGATGCTCCTGATCCTGCTGCTGCTCAGCGCCTGCACCCGTCACGGCGACACCATGCGGGAACCGCTGAACAAGATCCGGATGATGGCCAAACAGGCGATCGTCGTGGCGGTGGCCTCCCCGTGCATGAACACGGCCGAGTTGCGGGACCAGATGGTGCATGCATCGGCGATGCTGCTACGGCGCGCCATGGGCGGACCGGAGATGGCCAAGGTGCACCAGATGATGGCCAAGATGGAACAAGGCAAGACGCCATCGGCCGATGAGTCCCTGCATGTGGCCATCCATGCCATGGGCGGCGACGCCTTCGATTTCCTCGACACCTTCGAATCGAAATCGCCCCCGACATGCTCGGAGGTCCAGCCCCTGAGCTACGCGGCCGCGGCGGCATTGCTGCGCGAGGCCCATACCCAGGAGGCGGACAGCAAGGCCGCGATGATGGACCAGCAGGCATCCGCCCTGGTCAAGCAGCACCGGAAGGATCGCCATGCCAAGCTGATCGACAAGCTGATCGAGGATCTGCAGAAGGTCTGACACCCCGCAGGCGGCGCGACCGGCCATCGGCCGGATGTGCCCAGGCACCGAATCGCGATAGGATCGCCGCATGTGGATCGAGGCGCCGATCGAGCTGAACGCATTGCCGCGCGAGCCCGGCGTCTACCGGATGCTCGACGCCAGGCGCAAGGTGCTCTACGTCGGCAAGGCGCGCAACCTCAGGAAACGCGTGTCCAGCTATTTCCAGCGCAGGCCCGACTCTCCGAGAACGGAGGCCATGGCCGTGCAGGTGCGCGACATCGAGGTCACGGTGACGCCGAGCGAGGCCGAGGCGCTGGTGCTCGAGCACAACCTGATCAAGCAGCTGAAGCCGCGCTACAACGTGCTGCTGAAGGACGCCAAGTCCTATCCCTACATCCTGCTCACGGACGAGGCCTATCCGCGTTTCCGCCTGTACCGCGGCAGCCGCGAACTGGCCGGCGAATACTTCGGCCCCTTCCCGGATGCCGGGGCCGTGCACCGGATCCTGCACCTGATGCAGAGGATCTTCCGCATCCGCGACTGCGAGGATGCCGTGTTCCACAACCGCTCCCGCCCGTGCATGCAGCACCAGATCGGCCGCTGCTCGGCGCCCTGCTGCGGGGTCGTGTCCGATGCACAATACATGGCGCAGGTGGCCGAGGCCCGCGCCTTCCTGAAGGGCCAGGACCAGCGCCTGATCCGGCAGTGGGAGACGCAGATGCAGCAGGCCGCCGCCCGGC
>DATLWN010000146.1:0-1985 GCA_035576305.1 Mariprofundaceae bacterium | reverse complement strand
CCGATCTCCGCTCGACGGTGCTGAACGCCTTCCGCGACGTCGCCGACACGCTGCGCGCCCTGGAAATCGATGCCGAGGACCTGGATGTGCAGAGCCAGGCCGAGCGCGCCGCCGCCGACAGCCTCGATCTCGCCAAGGAGCAGTTCAAGGCAGGCGCCATCAGCTACCTGACGCTGCTCAATGCCCAGAAGGCCTACGAACAGGCGCGCATCGGCCTGGTGCAGGCCCAGGCCACGCGCTACGCCGACACCGCGGCCCTGTTCCAGGCCCTGGGCGGCGGCTGGTGGCACCGCGACGACGCGCATGCGCCCCAGAAAACCGCGGACAACCCGTAGGCCGGTGTCCGCCATGCATATTCGACAACGGAGAACGAACCCATGACGAAACGAATGATCATCATGCTCGTGCTGGTGGGTGTGGTATTCGGAGGCATCTTCGGCTGGGAGGCCTTCAAGAGCCACATGATGCACAAATACATGAGCAAGATGGGCGGGCAGCCGCAGACCATCTCCACCATCGTGGCCAGCAGCCAGCCCTGGCAGCCGACGATCGAGGCCGTGGGCAGCCTCGCCGCCGTGCGCGGTGCCGATCTGAGCACCGAGCTGTCCGGCATCGTCTCCGATATCCGCTTCAAGGAAGGCGACGACGTCAAGGCCGGCACCGTGCTGCTGGAGCTGAACGCCAGTGACGACATCGCCAAGCTGCATTCGCTGCAGGCGGCCTCGGAGCTTGCCGCCATCACCTACAAGCGCGACAAGGAGCAGTTCGGGGTCAAGGCCATCAGCCAGCAGACTCTGGATGCCGCCGAGGCCGAGCTGAAGCAGGCCAGGGCCAGCGTGGCCGAGCAGCAGGCGCTGGTGGACAAGAAGATCATCCGCGCCCCCTTCTCCGGCCGCCTGGGCGTGCGCAACGTCGATCTCGGCCAGTACGTCAATGCGGGCACGCCGATGGTGACGCTGCAGTCCCTCGATCCGATCTTCGTCGATTTCTACATCCCGCAGCAGTCGCTGGGCATGATCGAGGTCGGCCAGAAGGTCGAGGTCAGGACCGATGCCTGGCCGGGCCAGGCGTTCGCCGGCACCATCTCGGTCATCGATCCCAAGGTCGATCCGAACACGCGCAACGTCAAGGTGCGCGCGCGCCTCGACAACCCGGACAAGAAGCTGCTGCCCGGCATGTACGCCACCGTGGATGTCGTGGCCGGCCAGGTCAGGAACCTGATCACGCTGCCGCAGACGGCGGTGACCTACAACCCGTACGGCGACATCGTCTTCCTGGTCGAGTCCCAGGGTGAGGATGAGAACGGCAAGCCCAGGCTCGTGGCCAAGCAGGTGTTCGTCACCACCGGCAGCAAGCGCGGCGATCAGGTGGCCATCCTGAAGGGCGTCAAGGAAGGCGACACGGTGGTCACCGCCGGCCAGATCAAGCTGCGCAACGGCTCCCCGGTCGTCGTCAACAACAGCATCCAGCCGACCAACGACCCGAATCCCCACCCGGTCGAAGAGTGAAGCGGTAAAACGGCATGAAATTCACCGATATCTTCATCCGCAGGCCCGTGCTGGCCATGGTCGTCAGCCTGCTGCTGCTGGTGCTGGGCCTGCGCTCGTTCGGTGTGCTGCCGATCCTGCAGTTCCCGCGCACGCAGAACGCGGTCATCACCGTCACCACCACCTACTACGGCGCCGATCCGGACCTGGTGGCGGGCTTCATCACCACGCCGCTGGAGAACGCCATCTCCCAGGTCAACGGCATCGACTACATGACGTCGACCAGCACCAACAGCAACAGCACCATCACCGCCAACCTGAAGCTGAACTACGACTCGGACAAGGCGCTGACTGAGATGAGTTCAGAGATCAGTTCGGTACTCAATCAGTTGCCGCCACAGACGCAGAAGCCGGTGATGAAGATCAGTATCGGCCAGACACTGGCAGCGATGTATATCGGTTTTTCCAGCAAGGTGCTGCCATCCAATTACATTACGG
>DATLWN010000145.1:0-3375 GCA_035576305.1 Mariprofundaceae bacterium | reverse complement strand
CCGTGCTGTATGTCACCGGCGAGGAGTCGGCCCGGCAGGTGAGGATGCGCGGCGAGCGCATCGACGCCCTGCACGCGGATCTGCAGCTGGCCGCCGGCACCGAACTGGAAGGCATCCTGGCCACGGTGGCAAAGCTGAAGCCGGGACTGCTGATCGTCGATTCGATCCAGACCACGACCACAAGCCGCCTGACCTCCGCCCCCGGCACCGTGGCCCAGGTGCGCGACTGCGCCAGCGCCCTGATCCAGCAGGCCAAGAAGATGGGGCACGCGCTGATCCTGATCGGGCATGTCACCAAGGACGGCAGCATCGCCGGCCCGCGCGTGCTGGAGCACATGGTCGACGCCGTGCTGTATTTCGAGGGTGACCACGGCTATGCCCACCGCATCCTGCGCGCGGTGAAGAACCGCTTCGGCCCGGCCGGCGAGATCGGCGTGTTCGAGATGTCCGACGCCGGCCTGATCGGCATCCGCGACGCCTCGCGCATCTTCCTGGCCGAGCGCGCCAAGGACACGCCCGGCTCGGTGGTGCTGGCCTGCCTCGAGGGCACCCGGCCGCTGCTGGTCGAGGTGCAGGCGCTGGTCGCCCCCACCGTCTATGCCACGCCCAAGCGCTCGTCCGTCGGCCTGGACGTCAACCGCGTGGCCATGCTCACGGCGGTGCTGGAACGGCGCATCGGCGTGCCGCTGTCCACCCACGACGTGTACGTCAACGTCGCCGGCGGCGCCCGCATCCAGGAACCGGCGGCGGACCTGGCGGTGCTGCTGGCCATGATCTCCGCCTACAAGGACAAGCCTCTGGCCTCCGATATCGCCGTGTTCGGCGAGGTCGGCCTAACCGGCGAGGTCCGTCCGGTCGGGCAGCCGGAGGCCCGCATCCGGGAGGCCGCCAGCCTCGGCTTCTCGCGCGTGATGCTCTCCCAGGACAATCTCACGAGGGTGCGGGAGGCCGATGTTGTTGCTAAGATGCGGCGGTCCTCGAAAACGCCCGTCGAGTGCATCCCGGTGCACCGGCTGGCCGACGCAGTGCAGGCAGGTCTGGCGTGAACTTTTTCGATTATGTGCTGATTGCCATCGTCGGGCTGTCCATGGTGCTGTCGCTGTGGCGTGGTTTCGTGCGGGAGATCATCTCCCTGATCGGACTGGTCGCGGCCTTCATGATCGCCAGCCGCACGTCGGCCATGGCCGGCGATTTCCTCGGCAACTGGATGCCGAAGGGGACCGTTTCCGACATCGCCGGCTTCGTGCTGATCTTCGTCACCATCATGCTGGTGATCGGCCTGACGGGCGTCATCATCCGCAAGCTGGTCGACATGGCCCAGCTGACCGCCACCGACCGCACGCTGGGCGTCTTCTTCGGATTCGCGCGCGGGCTGCTGCTGATCGCCCTGAGCTTCCTGATCTTCACCACCTACGATCCCAAGCATAACCAGACATGGCTACGGGAAAGCATGCTCAGCCCCTACGCCATCGAACTGGGCGACCTGCTCGGAAAGGCGATCCCGAAAGGCTATCCCTTCTCACGCCAGGGACAGTCTGATAAAATCCCTGTCCTTAACAAGAGCGCAACGTCGCCGGAGCCCGGCAAGGAGCAGCCGGATGATCAGGCCGACATCCCGGCCCATGACCGCGAGATGATGAAGTCCATTATCCAGAAATCGATGAAGTGAGCCGCCATGCCTGCCACAGCCCACCCCGAACGCCACGCCGAGCCGCCCTTCGCTGATGATCATTTCCATGACGAATGCGGCATCTTCGGGGTGCTCAACCACCAGGAGGCCGCCAACCTGACCTACCTCGGTCTGTACGCCCAGCAGCACCGGGGCCAGGAATCGGCCGGCATCGTCTCCACCGACGGCCACAACTTCCACGCCCACCGCGGCATCGGCCTGGTGGCCGACATCTTCCGCAAACAGGACATCGCCCAGCTCGCCGGCTCCCACAGCATCGGCCACGTCCGCTACTCCACCTCGGGCGAGAGCAGCCTCAGGAACTGCCAGCCGTTCAGCTACGAATACGCGCACGGCGGCATCGCCATGTGCCACAACGGCAACATCGTCAACGCCCAGGAACTGCGCCACGAGCTGGAGAGGAAGGGCTCGATCTTCCAGTCCACCTCGGACACCGAGGTGCTGATCCACCTGGTCGCGCGCAGCGAGGGCGAGACCACCGAATCCAGGCTGACCGACGCCGTGCGCCGGCTGGCCGGCGGCTTCTCGCTGCTGGTGCTGACCGAAACCAAGCTGATCGGCGTGCGCGACCCGAACGGCATCCGCCCGATGGTGCTGGGCAGGCTCGGCGATTCCTGGGTTCTGGCCTCGGAGACCTGCGCCTTCGACCTGATCGGCGCCAAGTTCGAGCGGGACATCGAGCCCGGCGAGATGATCGTGATCACCGCGGCCGGCGTGCGCAGCCTGCACCCCTTCCCGTCGGTGGCGCCGAAGTTCTGCGTCTTCGAATACGTCTATTTCGCCCGCCCGGATTCCACGCTGGAGGGCGTCAACGTCTACGAGGCGCGCTACCGCATCGGCGAGCAGCTGGCCGCGGAATCGCCGGCCAATGCGGACATCATCGTGCCGGTCCCGGATTCGGGCGTGCCGCCGGCCATGGGCTACGCCAAGCGTTCGGGCATCCCGTTCCAGATGGGCCTGATCCGCAACCATTACGTCGGGCGCACCTTCATCGAGCCGCAGCAGTCGATCCGCAATTTCGGCGTCAAGCTGAGGCTCAACGCCAACCGCAGCATCATCGCCGGCAAGCGTGTCGTGCTCGTCGACGACTCCATTGTGCGCGGCACCACGAGCCGCAAGATCGTCGAGATGGTGCGTGCCGCCGGTGCCGCCGAGGTGCACATGCGCATCTCCAGCCCGCCGACCAAGCATTCCTGCTTCTACGGCATCGACACCCCGAACCCCGACGAGCTGATGGCCAACAAGATGAGCGTGGACGAGATGTGCAGGGCCATCAGTGCCGACTCCCTCGGTTTCGTCTCCTTCGAGGGGATGTACAAGGCCGTCGGCAGGCCGCGCTCCCATCACTGCGATGCCTGCTTTTCCGGCGACTACCCGGTGCCGATCGAGGGCCCGCGCTCACCCCAGCTGTCCCTGCTGCGTTTCACCCAGCGCCGCTGAACATGGCCGCCCCCACCGTCGTCCTGGTCTATGGCTGGTTGGGGTTTCGCCGCATTCTGTTCTGGGACTACTTCCGCGGCGTGCCCGCGCTGTATGCCGAGATGGGCATCCGCACCATCGTGCCGGACCTGCCGTGGGGCGGCTCCACCCGGGAGCGCAGCGCCAGCCTGGCCGACCAGCTCTCCGACGAGCCGGGGCCGGTGCACATGATCGCCCACTCGATGGGCGGCATCGATGCCCGCCGC
>DATLWN010000144.1:0-3732 GCA_035576305.1 Mariprofundaceae bacterium | reverse complement strand
GCTTCTGATGGTACTCGGCGCGCAGTGATTCCAGATCGCTTCTGACGCCGGCCAGGTGCGCCTCGGCCGCAGCCAGTGCCAGCCTGTACGGCTGATCGTCCAGTTGCAGCAGCAGCTGGCCCGCCTTGACGCGCTCGTGCTCGTGCACCGGCAGCGATACGAGGCGGCCACTGACCTCGGCGGCCACATAGACCTTGTCGGCCTTGATGTAGGCATCGTCGGTCGAGGCGTAGAACAGGCTCTGGATGTAGAAGTAACCCCCGACCAGCACGCCGATGGCCGGCACGACGATCAGCAGCAGCTTACGCTTCTGCGCCAGCGACAGCTTCCCGAACATCCCCACGAGCCGTTTCATGCCGTTTTCTCCTTGCTTGCGCCGCTGGCATATTCCTGCGGCATCAAATTGGCCTTGATGCTTCCCAGCATGTCCAGCAGGTGCTCCACCTCGTCGGGCGGCAGGCCGGCCACCGCTTCGGCACGGATGCGGCTGGAGATGCCCTGCATCGCATCGAGCACCGGGTAGGCCTTGTCCGTCAGGTACAGGCAGCGGGCGCGGCGATCCGTCGGGTGGGTCCGCCGCTCGGCCCAGCCGTCCGCCTCCAGGCGGTCGATCAGGCGCGCCAGGGTGATCGGCTGGATATCCATCAACTGGGCCAGGCAGGCCTGGGTCACGCCCTCGTTGCGGTGCAGGTGGAACAGCACCGACCATTGCGCCCGGGTCAGCCCGAGCGCCTGCGCCTCGCGGTCGAAGCGGCGGCGCAGCAGCCGCGCCACGTCATTGATCATGAAACCCAGACTACGGGCGTAGGGATCCCCGGCCATGCGGGCATAATATACGGAGACTTATTATAAGCAAGCTTACTAAAGGACCTGTTCATACACATTTTGGTGTTGCCGCTGCTGTCCCGAATCGGGCCAATCAAGGCGCGAGGGATGAAATTTGGTGACTCCAAACGAATCCTGAGCAACGCCGAGTGGCCCGATTCGGGACGCAGCCCTTCAGGGATAGGCCGTTTTTCCATCCTGCCGCGTTATCGTTCGCTTGCGTGCAATAGGCACGCCACGCTCACAAAGCCTTGCAGACCGAGAAAATGGCCGTATCGGCGCCATCGAAATGTGTGTGAACAGGCCCTCATCCGGGGCCGTTGGCTTTCGGCCCCCCGCATGCCATGATCGGGCCTCACCACCATCGCGAGGGAGCCAGCCAACATGTCCGAAGAAGAATCCGGCAAGCCGATGCGTATCCTGTCCGGCATGCGGACGACCGGCAAACTGCATCTCGGCCATTTCAAGGGCGTGCTGGAAAACTGGCTGCAGCTGCAGCACGACAATGAGTGCTACTTCTTCGCCGCCGACTGGCATGCGCTGACCACCGAGTACGCCAACCCGGCGATCGTCAGGGATACCATCTGGGACATGCTGCTCGACTGGCTCGCCGTCGGCATCGATCCGGAAAAGGCGGTGATCTTCATCCAGTCCGAGGTGCCGGAGCACGCCGAGCTGCATCTGCTTCTCTCCTTCATGACGCCGCTGCCGTGGCTGGAGCGCGTGCCGACCTACAAGGACCAGATCGAACAGCTCAGGGAGAAGGACCTCGGCACCTACGGCTTCCTCGGCTACCCACTGCTGATGTCAGCCGACATCCTCGTCTATATGGCCGATGCCGTACCGGTCGGCGAGGACCAGGTTCCGCACATCGAGCTGACGCGCGAGGTGGTGCGCCGCTTCAACTTCCTCTACCGCAAGCCGGACCAGCCGCTGTTCCCGGAGCCGCAGGCGCTGCTGATGCCGGCCTCGAAGCTGCCTGGGCTGGACGGGCGCAAGATGAGCAAGTCCTATGGCAACACCATCGAGATCTCCGAGGACTGGACCACGACCGAGAAGAAGGTCAAGACCATGCCCACCGACCCGGCACGCGTGAAGCGCACCGACCCCGGCGACCCGGAGCGCTGCCCCGTCTGGGACTTCCACAAGGTCTACTCCACCGAGGACGAGCGCGCCTGGGTTCGGGAGGGCTGCACCACCGCCGGCATCGGCTGCATCGAGTGCAAGATGTGCATGCTGAAACATCTCGAGGAAGAGCTGCAGCCGATCCGCGACCGTCGTATCGAACTCGCGAAACACATGGACGACGTACGCGATATCGTGAAGGCGGGCAACGAGAAGGCCCGCCATGCCGCCGGCCGCACCATGGAGAAGGTGCGCCGCACCCTGAAGATGGGGTACCGCGTGTGAGCACGCCGGAACCGGTCGCGAACCCGGTACCCGCCTCGACGCTGCCGCTGCCGCCGGTGCGGCTCGATACCTTCGAGGGGCCGCTGGACGTGCTGCTGCACCTGATCCGCAGCCAGAAGATGGATATCTTTGATATCCCGATCGCCCAGCTGACGCAGCAATACCTGGATATCCTCGAGGCGCAGGCCGAGATGGACCTGGACGTCGCCGGCGACTACCTGGTGATGGCCAGCACCCTGATGCAGCTGAAGAGCCGCATGCTGCTGCCCCGCCCGGAGCTCGACGAGGAAGGCAACGAGATCGATCCGCGCCAGGAACTCGTCGCCCAACTGATCGCCTACGAGCAGTACCGCTTGCTGGCCGAGCAGATCGACGAGCGCCCGCGCGTCGGCCGCGACGTGTTCCTGCGCCCGATCTTCCCGGAGGCCGACGAGGTCGTCAGGCCCCTGCCCGAGGCCGACCTCGACGCACTGTTGACGGCCTTCCGGAACGTGCTCAGGCGCGTGGGCGGCGAGGTGCGCCACCACATCTTCACCGATACCATGAGCGTGCGCGAGCAGATGGCCTTCGTCATGGAACGCCTGCGCCGCGGCGGCGTGCAGCTGGACGAGCTGATGCGGGACATGCCGGGGCGCGAGGCCCTGGTCACCACCGTGCTGGCCGTCCTCGAGCTATGGCGCCAGCAGGCGGTCACCGTGGTGCAGAGCGAGTGCTACGGCGTCATCACCCTGCTGCCGGCGGAAAACAACGGGGAGGATCAAGCGGCATGAGCCTGGCGAACCGCATCGAGGCGCTGGTGCTGGCCAGCGACGAACCGCTGACGATGGCGAGATTACGCGGCCTATTGAGCCCAGAGGGGGGCGAGGATATCCCCTCCGCCGACATCCGCGCCGCGCTGAGCGAGCTCGAGGCGCATTACGCCGAGCGCGGCATCCGCCTGGTGCAGGTGGCCGGAGGCTGGCAGCTGCGCACGGCCCCGGAATATGCCGCCATCGTGCACCAGCTGTGGCAGACCCGGCCGCCGAAGCTGTCGCGCGCCATGCTCGAGACGCTCGCCATCATCGCCTACCGCCAGCCGACCACGCGCGCCGAGATCGAGCAACTGCGCGGGCTGAAGGTGTCCTCGAACATCCTGGCCGGCCTGCAGGAGCGCGGCTGGATCAAGGTCGTCGGCCGCAAGGAGGTGCCCGGCCGCCCGCACCTGTACGGCACGGGCAGGCAGTTCCTGAGCGATTTCGGGCTGGACTCGCTGCGCGACCTGCCCGAGACCTCGCAGCTGCTCGACGACGAGGAATGGAATGCCCCCATTGAGGCAATCGAAGCAATTGAAACAATCGAAGACGCCGACACGCCGACCGACGAAGCCGAAAACGACGCGCCCGCCGAGGCTGTCGCGCTCGATGCTGGAGACGCTCGCCATCATCGCCTACCGCCAGCCGGTGACGCGCGGCGACATCGAGGAAATCCGAGGCGTGACGGTGTCCTCGCAGATCATCA
>DATLWN010000143.1:0-2994 GCA_035576305.1 Mariprofundaceae bacterium | reverse complement strand
CAGATGGGTCAAGGGGACACGCTCCGTCGGATGGATTGGGCGGCCAAGCCTAACCGCGAGCCAGGGCAAAGTCAGCGACGATGCCGACAAAGATCACCGCCCCCACCCAGTTGTTGTTCAGAAAGGCGCGGAAGCAGGGATCGCGCTCGCGCCCGCGCATCAGCCATTGCTGGTAGCCGAACAGCATCAGGGCGGCGACCAGGCCCGTGTCAAAGGCCAGTCCGAGGCCGAAATGGCGGCCGAGGCCTGCCAGCATCGCCAGAAACCCGAACTGGAACAGGCCGATGATCAGCCGGTCAAAGCGGCCGAAGCGGATGGCCGTGGACTTGACGCCGATCTTCAGGTCGTCGCCCCTATCCACCATCGCATACTCGGTGTCGTAGGCGACGATCCACAGGCAGCTGGCCGCGAACATGCCCCAGGCGCCGGCATCCAGCCGGCCACTCTCAGCCGCGAAGGCCATCGGCACCGCCCAGGCGAAGGCGAAACCCAGCACCAGCTGCGGCCAGTGCGTCCAGCGCTTGGTGAACGGATAGATCCCGGCCAGCGCCACGGCGACGAAGGACAGGGCGATGGTCAGCCGGTTCATGGTCAGCACCAGCGCGAATGCCGCCAGGCTCAGCACCAGCGCCACGATGAGCGCCTCCCAGGGACGGATCTCGCCGGCCGCCAGCGGCCGCCGGCGCGTGCGCTCGACATGCGCGTCGAAATCACGGTCGGCGTAATCGTTGATCGCGCATCCCGCCGAGCGCATCAGGAACACCCCGGCCACGAACACCAGCAGCACGTAGCCGTCCGGATGCCCGCGGCCCGCGATCCACAGCGCCCACAGCATCGGCCACATCAAGAGCAGGCTGCCGATGGGCTTATCCAGCCGGATCAGGCGGGCATAGGCAGCGAGGCGCTGGCGCAGCGGGGCGTCCAAATCCGGCTCAGTCCCCGCAGATCATGCCGGCGCCGACGGTGTTGTTGGTGAAGCTGTCGATGATGACGAAGCTGCCGGTGGCATGGTTGTCGGCATAGGCGTCGTAGAACATCGGCTTCTGCAGCTTGAACGCCACCCGGCCGATATCGTTCATCGCCATCTCGTCGACCCCCGCCTCCCGCTCCAGGCTGTGGATGTCGGTACGGTAGACGATCTCGGCCACCATGGCCTTGACCGTGTTGGTCGTGTGCTTGATGAAGTACTTCTTGCGGGGCTCCAGCGGCTCCTCGCCCATCCAGCAGACCATGGCCTCGACGTCCTTGGTATCCCGGGGCCTGGATCCTGCGTGCACCAGCATGTCGCCGCGCGAGATGTCGATCTCGTCCTCCAGCGTCAGCGTCGTGCTCATCGGCGCGAAGGCCTCGTCCGGGTTGCCGTCGAAGCCCACGATCTGTTTGACGCGGCTGGTCTTGCCGGAGGGCAGCACCACGACCTCGTCGCCCGCCTTCACGGTGCCGGAAACGATGCGGCCCATGAAGCCGCGGTAATCCGGCCATTCGGGCGTCTGCGGGCGGTTGACCAGCTGCACCGGGAAGCGGAACGGCGCGGCGTCGATGTGGTTGGCCACCTCGAGGCTCTCCAGCGTCTCCAGCAGCGTCTTGCCCTGGTACCAGGGCATGTTGTCGCCGCGCACGGTGACCATGTCGCCGTTGAGCGCCGAGATCGGGATGGTGATCAGATCCTCGATGCCCTGTTTGGCGCAGAACCCGGCCAGTTCGTCGCGGATCCTCTCGAAGACGGCCTGGTCGAAACCGACCAGGTCCATCTTGTTCACGGCCACGATCAGGTGCGGCATGCCCAGCAGGCCGAGGATATGCGTGTGGCGCTTGGTCTGCTTCATCACGCCGTTGCGCGCATCGACCAGGATGATGGCGCAGTTGGCGGTGGAGGCCCCGGTGACCATGTTGCGCGTGTATTGCTCGTGGCCCGGGCAGTCGGCCATGATGAACTTGCGCTTCGGGGTCGCGAAGTAGCGGTAGGCCACGTCGATGGTGATGCCCTGCTCGCGCTCGGCGGCCAGGCCGTCGGTCAGCATGGCCAGATCGATCTCGGCCGCCGAGGCGACATGCTCCGACTCGCCCTTCTTCTTGCGCACGGCCAAGAGCTGATCCTCGAAGGCGCCCTTGGTATCGACGAGCAGGCGTCCGATCAGCGTCGATTTGCCGTCGTCGACGCTGCCGACCGTGACCAGCCTCAGCAGCTCGATATCCTGGCTCAGCTTGAAATTGAATTCCGTCATCGTTCAAAACCTCTTTTCACCGCAAAGAACGTCGAAAGCACAAAGGAAATAGAACCAAACAATCCCTTTGTTACCATGATGCACTCCGCGCGCCGTCAAGCTGCAACACCCTTCCACCCAGGACGGGTGGCGAATCAGCCCCGCTGATTCGTGAGGCGGAAGAAAACCGCGCTTTTCTTTCGCCGTTCAAGCAGAAAGCCATGGAAGGCTTTCTGCGTATCAATCAAAAATACCCTTCCTTCTTCTTGTCTTCCATGGAGTTCGAACCATGGTCGATGATGCGGGTCTCGCGCTCGGAGCGCCGCGCCGCCGCCGCCTCGGCCACGATCTCGTCGATGCTCACGGCCGTCGAGCGCACGGCGCCGGTGCACGGGGTGCAGCCCAGCGTGCGGAAGCGGCACATCACCGGCACCGGGGCCTCGCCCTCGTTCAGGTGGCGCTCGTCCTCGACCGGGATCAGCAGCTCGCCGCGCTCGACCATCGGCCTTTCCTTGGCGTAGTACAGCGGCACGATGGGGATGTTCTCCTGGCGGATGTACAGCCAGATGTCCATCTCCGTCCAGTTCGACAGCGGGAACACGCGCACCGATTCGCCCTCGTGGATGCGGCCGTTGTAGATGTCCCACAGCTCGGGGCGCTGGTTCTTCGGGTCCCACTGCCCGAACTCGTCGCGGATCGAGAACACGCGCTCCTTGGCACGGCTGCGCTCCTCGTCGCGGCGGGCACCGCCGAAGGCCGCATCATAGCCGCCGGCCTCCAGTGCCTGCAG
>DATLWN010000142.1:0-2683 GCA_035576305.1 Mariprofundaceae bacterium | reverse complement strand
ATCCGTCCGTCCGGACGGCCAAGCCCGCGCCGGCAGCGGCCGCTTCCCCGGCGGCCGACGAAAAGCCGGCAGGGCGCGCCGAGGCGAAGCATGCGGCATCCGGGGAGGTGAGCCCCGAGGGCGATCTGCCGCTGGCGCAGCAGGGGGCACCCGGCTCGAAATACACCGGCTGGGAGGAGGCGGTATCGGCCTACGGCGCGATCAAGCCCGGGGTGGCGGCGATGCTCGACCATGTGGTCTGCGCCCACTTCGGCGACAAGGTCCGCCTGGGTCTCGACACCCACCAGCAGCGGGCCATCTCGCATCCGGACCGCATGGCCTTCGCCGAGTGGCTGGGGCGCGAGGTGTTCTGGGAATCGAAGGACGAGCACCAGGGGGAAACGCTGTCCCAGGTGCGCACGCAGCGTGCCGAGGCCGAGGAGGCCCGGCTCAGGCACCAGGCCGAGAGCGACCCGCACGTGCAGGCGCTGATACAGGAGCTGGATGCGAAGCTGATGCATGTGCGTCCGGCCGGCGCCCAGGGCGAGGATTCGGATGCGGCCGAGGCCGAACAAGGGTAATATCGGCGGATTCGGACAGAGCAATCGGGGGCGTTGGATATCATGATGAACATCGGAAAGATGATGCATCAGGCCAAGAAGATGCAGGAAAAGATGCAGCAGATGCAGCAACAGATGGCCGAGACGGAGATCAGCGCCGAGGCCGGAAGCGGCATGGTGCGGGTCGTGGCCACCGGCGACAAGCGCATCCGCCGCATCGAGATCGATCCGGCCCTGTGGCAGGAGCAGGACAAGGCCCTGATCGAGGACATGGTGGCGGCGGCCGTGAACGCCGCCATGCAGCAGATCGACGATACGCTGGCGGCCAGGCAGAAGGAGATGTTCGCCGGCATGCCGCTGCCCCCCGGCTTCTCGCTCTGATGCTGCACCTGCCGGGCATGCCGGCACCGCTGGCACGCGTGGTCGAGATGCTGGGGGCGTTGCCCGGCATCGGCCCGAAGACGGCGCTGCGCATGGGGCTGAACCTGCTGCGCCAGCCGGCCGGGCAGGTGGAGCAGCTGGCAGGGGCCCTGGCGGACCTGCACCGGCAGATGGGCTTCTGCGAGCGCTGCGGCTGCTTTGCCGAGCACGGGCATTGCGCCATCTGCGCCAGCGAGCGCCGGGCCAACGGCCTGGTGTGCGTCGTCGAGCAGCCGGTGGATGTGCTGATGCTGGAGCGCAGCGGCGGTTTCCACGGCCGCTACCACGTGCTGCAGGGCCGGCTGAGCCCGGTCGACGGCATCGGCCCGGAACAGCTGCGCCTGAAGCCGCTCGACAAGCGCGTGGCCGACGGCGAGGTGCAGGAGCTGATCCTGGCGACCAGCGCCACCGTCGACGGCGAGGCCACGGCCCATTTCCTGGCCCGCCGCTACCAGACATCGAACATCAAGGTGTCGCGCATCGCCCGCGGTGTGCCGGAGGGCGGAGAGCTGGAGTACCTCGATGAATACACGCTGGGGCGTGCCCTGACGCAGCGGGTCATCTGGGAACAGACCGGTTGATCCCCTCAGGCGGCGATCGGGGATGATGCACAGGCTTTTCAGGGACTCGACGGCGCTTTTCCTGTCACAGATCGTCGCCAACATCGCCGCCTTCCTGATGGCATGGGCGATCGCCCGCGGCATGGGCGATGCGCAGTACGGCATCTTCGCGGCGGCCTACGCGCTGGCCACGGCCCTGGCCTCGGTCGCCGATTCCGGCGTGCGCCTGGCGCTGATCCGGGAGGTGGCCCGCCAGCCCGGGCACTGGCGGCGCCTGCTGCGCTACGCGGTGATCGTCTCCTTCTGCCTCGGCGCGCTGCTGGCCGTGAGCGCCGTGCTGGCGATCGTGCTCCGGGAAGGCTTCTCCGACGTGCAGCGGCTGCGCATCGTGCTGCTGGGATTCGCGCTGCTGTGGGTGGAGATGCGCATCCTCAGCGGCGTGCTGTCCGGCCGGGGCATGTTCGTGCCGGTGGGGGTGTGGACGGCGGCCGAGCGCCTCGGCGGCGCCCTGATCGCCGGTGCATCGGTCTTTGTATTCCATGCCGGCCTGGTATGGCTGGCGACGGGGCTGTGCGTCTGGGAATCGGTGGTCGTGCTGGCGCTGTGGCGCTGGATGTTCCGCCAGGGCTGGCCGGCGGCGGATGCCGTCGACCTGTCGGCCTGGCGGTTTTTTCGCCTGGCGATCCCCTTCGGCCTGGCCGGCATCGCAGGCGGTGTCCTCGCCCGGCTCGATCTGATCATGCTCGGATTCCAGCAGCCGCCGAGGGCGGTCGGCTATTACGCGGCGGGGCAGACCCTGTCGCTGCTGGCGCTGTTCGCGGTGATCGCGCTGAGCAGCGCGATGTATCCGTCGCTGACCGAGATGGCCCGCGACGGCAGGGACGAGGATGCGCGCGGCCTGCTGATGCCGGCGCTGGGCACCAGCATGCTGCTGATCCTGAGCTTCGCCTCCGTCCTGATCGCCGGCGCGCCCCGCTGGCTGGGCTGGGTCTACGGCGGGCCGTTCGCGGCCGGCGCGCCGTGGCTGGCGCTGTTCGCCATCGCCGCCGTGTTCCCGACGCTGGGCTCCCTGTTCGGTTCGGTGGTGTCGGCCTGGGGCTGGCAGGCGCGCTGGGCGAAGGTCGTGGCGGTCACCCTGGCCTTGGCCGCGCCGCTGTTCTGGCT
>DATLWN010000141.1:0-2813 GCA_035576305.1 Mariprofundaceae bacterium | reverse complement strand
CCCGCCGCCCGTCCACGGTCGCCGCCACACCCTTGCCGGTGACGGATGCGAAGCCGGTGGCATCGGCGAGCTTCAGTGCCCTCGCCTCGGCGCCGCGCACGATCGCGGCGGCCAGCGGATGCTCGCTGGCCCGTTCGAGGCTGGCGGCGAGGCGCAGCGATTCGTCGGCATCGGCGCCGTTCACGGACGTGACCGAGGTGAGTTCCGGATGTCCCTCCGTCAGCGTGCCGGTCTTGTCGACGACGATGGTATCGACCTTCTCCATGACCTCGAGCGCCTCGGCGTTTTTGATCAGCACCCCGGCCGTCGCACCGCGGCCGGTGCCGACCATGATCGAGATCGGCGTGGCCAGCCCCAGCGCGCAGGGACAGGCGATGATCAGCACGGCCACGGCATTGACGATGGCGTGCGCCAGCCGCGGCTCGGGACCCACGGCATACCAGACGACGAAGGCGACGGCGGCCACGCTGACCACGGCGGGCACGAAATACCCCGCCACGGTATCGGCCAGCTTCTGGATCGGGGCGCGTGAGCGCTGCGCCTCGGCCACCATCTGCACGATGCGGGCCAGAAGCGTATCCGCACCCACCTTCTCGGCCCGCATCACCAGTCCGCCGGTGCCGTTGACGGTGGCGCCGATCAGCGCATCGCCCGCCCTTTTCCCCACCGGCAGCGGCTCGCCGGTGACCATCGATTCGTCGACATGGCTCTCGCCCTCGATGACCTCGCCGTCGACCGGCACCTTCTCGCCCGGCCGCACCCTGAGCACATCGCCGACCTGTACCTGATCGAGCGGCACGTCCGCCTCCGCACCGTCGGCACCCACGCGCCGCGCCGTCTTCGGCGACAGACCCAGCAACATTTTGATCGCCTCGTTGGTGCGCGAACGGGCCTTCAGTTCCAGCACCTGGCCGAGCAGCACCAGGGCCGTGATCACCGCCGCCGCCTCGAAGTAGACATGCACGCGGCCGTCCGCCGTGTGCATGAGCGGCGGGAAGATGCCCGGGGCGAGCAGCGCCACGACGCTGTAGCTCCAGGCCACTGCCACGCCGAGGCCGATCAGCGTGAACATGTTCAGGTTCCAGGTCTTCACCGACAGCCAGAAGCGCTCGAAGAAGGGCCAGCCGCACCAGATCACCACCGGGGTGGCCAGCGCGAACTCGATCCACTGCACCGCCTTCATCGGCAAGGCCGCCGGCAGCCAGGCCGGCACCAGATCGGCCACCATCGCCAGCACGAACACCGGGGCCGCCAGCGCCACGCTGAGCTTGAAGCGGCGGCTCATGTCCTCCAGCTCCTCGTTCCTCTCCTCGACGGCCACGGTGCGCGGCTCCAGCGCCATGCCGCATTTCGGGCAGCTGCCGGGGGTATCGGAGACGACCTCCGGATGCATCGGGCAGACGTATTCGGTCCGCTCGGCCAGCCTGGGTGCCGCCATCGGCTCCAGCGCCATGCCGCAGACCTTGCAGATGCCCGGCCCCTGCTGCTCCTGGCCCGGGCACATCGGGCAGAAATACATCGCATCACGATCGGCCGGTGCCACCGGTTTCGCGGCCGGCCTGACCGCCTGTGTGCGTTCCGGATAGGCCGCCGGATCGGCGCGGAACTTCTCCACGCAGTGCTGGCTGCAGAAATAGACATCCCTGCCTTCATGCACGAGATGGTTGCTCGATGTGGGAGGTACGCGCATGCCGCATACCGGATCGATGGTGCAATCGTCGCCCAGATAGTCCTCGGGGCTGGCGTTGAACCTCTCCAGGCAGTGGGCGCTGCAGAAACGGAACTCCGCGCCGCGGAAGCTGCGCGCGTGCTCGCTGTCCTCGGCGACCTCCATGCCGCATACGGGATCAATCTTCATGGTTCGTCTCCGTCAGCATCCTGGCCCCAGTATAGCCGGATCAATGCGCGTGATCGTGGTCCTCATCGTCTCCGGCCGGTCCCGCGGCCTTGTCCAACTGCTGGTACTGGGCCGCCGTCATGTGCGGCAGCTTCTCGAGGAAGGCGACGATGGCCCAGATCTTGTCGTCGCTGTGCGTCGCACCCCAGGCGGGCATCGCCGTCATGCGCACGCCGTTCTTGACGATCCAGAACAGCTCGCCCGGCGTCCAGCGTTCGGCCGCCAGCTGCAGCCGCGGCGGCTTCGGCACCAGCCCCTGGCGGATCTCCGAGTTGTCGATGCCCGGGGCCAGATGGCAGCCCGCGCACATCTCCCGGTAGTGCCGGAAGCCGGCCATGATCATCTGCGGGTCGTACAGCGGCGGGGCCTTGATATCCCCGGCATGGTGGTGCACCGATCGCTGCATGCCGGTATGCAGCAGCCAGCGGGTCAGCGCAGCATGCGGCTGCGTGGCCCCCACATCGACGATGCCCGAATACAGGATGCCGAGGCCGGCAACGATCGCCGCAACCGCCAGCCCCGCGATGGTTCTTACATAGTGCATAACAACTCCTGCGATATGCCCGTGATCATACCCCCGTCTCAACGGGCCGGGCCGGGGTAGTACACGCCGCCGAAGTGCTTGCTGCCGTCCGGCGTCCTGAACAGTACCATCAACTGGTATTGGCCGCGCTGCGCCATGTCGTAGCCGGCCATGTACCAGTCGCCCATCTTCATCATCATCTTCGACGCGGCGGATTTGTCCGGATAGACGACCTTCGAATTGACGACCAGATCCGTCTGCACCTGCCCGTCCCTCTCGATCCTGACCATGAAATCGTGATCGCCGCCCATCGCCTGCCCGGGCTGGGCCTTCATCACATGGAAGGTCACCATGTAGCCATCGACGGCCTGCGCCTGCATGAAGGCGTCGTGC
>DATLWN010000140.1:0-4730 GCA_035576305.1 Mariprofundaceae bacterium | reverse complement strand
GGCAGGCGATGCTGCGCTCCGTGTCCGGCTACGAGGCCTACCGCCGCCAGTACAAGGCCCGCATCGAGCCGGCCAAGGTGCTCAGGCTGCTGAACCTGGACCCGCGTTTCCCGCGCTCCGTGCATTACAGTATCCGGCAGGTATGGGATGCCCTGCGGGGCATCGGCACCGCCAACAGCGAGCAATACCGCCTGCTGCGCGAAACCGAATACTTCCTCGACGACCTGCGCGGCGGGGCGGCGCGCAACGACCTGATGTCGATGGGGCTGATGGACTATCTCGAACTGGTGCAGCAGCGTTGCGACATGATCTCCGACATGATCGACGAGGCCTTCTTCAACTCGGTGACGGTGACCCTGACCGGCCGGGACAGGGAGCAGCTGATCGTGCAGATCCCCCAGCAGCAGCAGAAGCACAAATGAGTGCCGTCCGTTCCCTGGCCGCAGGCGACCACGTCGTGCTCGAGGTCGAGCACCGTACCCGCTTCGATTACAGCGGGCCGGTGGCCCTGTCCCAGAACGAGCTGCACATGTCGCCGGTGGACACCGGCCTGCAGCGGGTGCTGGAGCACCAGATCGATCTGTCGCCGAACGTACCCGTGTCCTGGCACCGCGATCATTTCGGCAACCAGGTCTGCCACTTCAACATCCTCGAACTGCACGAATCCCTGGAGGTCGTCGCCCGCTCCGTGGTCGAGACCACCAATGCCGTCAGCTGCGGCCCGGAGTCGGCCCCCGACCCCCGGCCTTACCACGATCGCTGGAGCGAGTTTCTGTGCTGGTCGCCGGGAGTGCCCTATCTCAAGGAATACGAGGCCGTACCCCTGGCGGGCATCGACATGGGTATGGACGAGACCGAATTCGGCCACGCCCTGTTCGAACTGGCCCGGTATTTCTACCAGACGTTCCGCTACGATCCGGATGTCACCCATGTGCATTCCAGCCCGAAGGAGCTGTTCCGGCACGGCGGCGGCGTGTGCCAGGACATGGCGCATGCCATGATCGGGGTGCTGCGCCATGCAGCCATCCCCGCCCGCTATGTCAGCGGCTACATCTTCGAGCCCAAGAAGGACCAGGTGGGCGAACACCTGCGCGGTGCCTCGGCCACCCACGCCTGGGTGCAGGTCTGGCACGAGCGCTACGGCTGGATGGGCATCGATCCCACCAACGACAAGCTGGTGGACTGGCAGTACGTGCGCACGGCCGTCGGCCGCGACTATTTCGACGTGCAGCCGCTGCGCGGGGTGTTCTCCGCCCAGGATGTGCAGCAGCACCTCGAGGTCTCGGTGCATGTCCAGATCAGGGACATCCTGGCCGAGCACGCCACCCGCAGTGCCGGCCCGGCTGCGCAACGCGCCGCCTCCGGGGCCGCCCCGGGGAACTGACCGCCCTTACACCCTTCCCGACGCACAGAGATCGCGGCCAGCGCCATCCACGGCCGGTGCGGGGCCGTGCGATCGATTCCCCTGCCGCCGGCCGCGGCCTATGCTCAGGGCAGCGGAGGCGGGCATGAACGGAAGGATCGATACGCTGATCGAGCGCATACGCCATCTCGAGGAGGAACTCGAGGTCGAGTTGGCCAAGCGCCGCGAGGAGCTGCGCGTGCAGCTGGTCGGGCGCCGGGTGCGTTTCTCGCCGGAGGTGCTGCGGCAGCACCGCGAACTGAAGACCGGACTCATCGCCTATATCGCCGACATCCGGCCCGTGATGCTGCTGACGCTGCCCTTCATCTACGTGCTGGCCGTGCCCCTGGTGCTGCTGGACATGCTGGCCACGCTGTATCAGGCGGTCTGCTTCCCGATCTACGGCATCCCGAAGGTCGGCCGGCATCATCACCTGATCTTCGATCGCCATCATCTGGGCTACCTGAACATCATCGAGAAGTTCAACTGCTGGTACTGTTCCTATGCCAACGGCCTGATCGCCTATGTACGGGAGATCGCGGCCCGTACCGAGCAGTACTGGTGCCCGATCAAGCATGCCCACCGCATCGCCGGCGCCCATGCCCGCTACGGTCATTTCCTCGATTACGGCGACGCCGAGGCCTATCACCGGCGCTTCGAGGACGTGCGCTGTGACTTCGGGGACAGGCACCCCGATCCGCCGCCGGAGGACTGACCGTGGCGCCGTGCCGGGGCATGCTGCAGGATGGCCGGCGATGAAGGACACGCTGTTCTCCGCGCCGCTGCCCGCCGCCGATTTCGCCTTCAACGATACGGTGGCGGCGGTGTTCGACGACATGATCCGCCGCTCGGTGCCGGGCTATGAGCTGAGCCTGGCCATGATCGGCCTGATCGCCCGCGAGCATGCCCAGCCCGGCAGCCGGCTCTATGATCTCGGCTGCTCACTGGGGGCGGCCACGCTGGCCATGCGCCATGCCGTCGAGGGCCGGGGCTGCCGCATCACGGGCATCGACAACTCCCCGGCGATGCTGGAGCGCTGCCGCGAACATCTGGCACAGGACGATGCCACCACGCCCGTCGCTCTCGTCTGCGCCGATATCGCCGACATCGCCATCGCGGATGCCTCGGTGGTGGTGCTGAACTTCACGCTGCAGTTCGTCCCCGCCGACCGCCGCCCGGCGCTGCTCGCCCGCATCCACGCCGGCCTGCGCCCCGGCGGCGTGCTGCTGCTGTCCGAGAAGATCCGCTTCGCCGATGCCCGGGAACAGGCCGTGCTGACGGAGCTGCACCATGGCTTCAAGCGCGCCCACGGCTACTCGGAGCTGGAGATCAGCCAGAAGCGCACGGCCCTGGAGAACGTGCTGATCCCGGAAACGCTCGATGCGCACCTCGGGCGTCTGCGCGCAGCCGGGTTCTCGCGGGCATTTCCATGGTTCCAGTGCTTCAACTTCGCCTCGATGATCGCCTTCAGGTGACGGAGGCTCCCGGGACGGGCGGCATGCCGGATGCGCTGCGCCAACGCATCGAACAGGCCTGGGCGGATATCCGCCAGCATGGCGATTACGGGCGCTGGCAGGCATCCCTCGCCGCCCTGCCCCCGCTGCTGCCGTCGCATATCGGCCTGGACGCGGATGCGGTGACCATCGGTGGACCGGATGACGTCGGCACGCAGCACCGGCAGGAAATCGGGCATGCGTTCGCCGGGCTGCATCCGTGGCGCAAGGGCCCGTTCGACGTGTTCGGCGTCCGTATCGACACGGAATGGCGCTCGGATCTGAAATGGCGCCGCCTCAAGGATGCCATCGCGCCGCTGGCCGGGAGAAACGTGCTGGACGTCGGCTGCGGCTCCGGCTATCACCTGTGGCGCATGCGCGGGGCCGGCGCCGCCCGCGTCACCGGCATCGACCCCATGCCGCTGTATGCCATGCAGTTCGCCGCCATCCAGCACTTCGTGCGGGATGAAAACGTGCAGTACTGGCCCATCGGCATCGACGACATGCCGGAGGGCATGGCCCGCTTCGACACGGTGTTCTCGATGGGCGTGCTCTACCACCGCCGCTCTCCCATCGATCATCTGCTGCAGCTGAAAGGGCTGATCCGGCCCGGCGGCGAGTTGGTATTGGAAAGCCTCGTCGTCGACGGCGATGCGTCGGCCTGCCTGGTGCCGGAGGGGCGCTATGCCAAGATGCGCAACGTCTGGTTCATCCCGTCCGTGGCCATGCTGGAGACATGGCTGAGGCGCGCCGGCCTGGCTGACATCCGCGTCGTCGATGTCTCGCCGACGACCACGGGCGAGCAGCGGCGCACCGACTGGATGCGCTTCGAGTCCCTGGCCGATTTCCTCGACCCGGCCGATCCCGGCCGCACCGTCGAGGGATACCCGGCCCCCGTCAGGGCCGTCGTGCTGGCGCGGACCCCGGACTAGGCCCGCAGGATCACTTACAGGCCATTGGCCTGGATATGGTGGCCGATGATGCTGAACGTGTTCTTGTCGCTGGGCTCGCGGATGGTGATGATCTCGTGCGCATCGCCGCGCGCATAGATCGTGTGGTACTGCAGGATGTAGAAATCGCCGGAAAAGCGCGTATCGGCCGTCTCGCTCTCCAGCGTGTACGACTTCAGCGGCCCCAGCACCTGGTTGACATGCAGCAGGTAGGTACGCCAGGCATCCTTGCCGACATTGCGGTAGAACGCATGCCCGTAACACGAAAGCGCCGTGTCCCAGTCCTGATGCTCGATGGCCGTCAGCAGTTTCTGGGCCAGCGGTTCCGCATCCTGCACCTTCGGC
The DNA here is from genome assembly GCA_035576305.1 of Mariprofundaceae bacterium. Classification (GTDB taxonomy): domain Bacteria; phylum Pseudomonadota; class Zetaproteobacteria; order Mariprofundales; family Mariprofundaceae; genus DATLWN01. Next base: position 540 of record DATLWN010000140.1, on the reverse strand, counting down.
GTGCGCACCTCGTCGCAACCACCCACGAGCACCATCGCGGCCAGCAATGCCGCCAGCCAGCCGAATCGCCGCATGCCTGTCCTGTTATCCGATCCCATGCCTTCCTCCTAGCCCAGTTCGCTCAAGAGCTGTTCCATCATGCCCCCGGCCTGGCGGGCATAGCCGCCGCCGAACAGGTTCGCATGGTTCAGGACATGATACAGCTTGTACAGTGTTTTGCGCTGCCGGTAGCCCGCGTCCAGCGGCCAGGCCTCCCGGTAGGCGGCGTAGAAATCCTCCGGAAACCCGCCGAACAGCTCGGTCATGGCCAGATCGGTCTCGCGATCCCCGTAGTACACGGCCGGGTCGAAGATCACCGGCGCCCCGGCCTCATCCGTCGCATAATTGCCGCCCCACAGATCGCCGTGCAGCAGCGAGGGCAGCGGACGGTAGGATGCGAAAAAGGCGGGCAGACGCTCGAGCAGGCGCTGGCCCAGGCGCTGCAGCGCGCCGCCGAAACCGTTTCCCGCCGCCAGCCGCAGCTGGTGCCCCAGGCGCCGT
>DATLWN010000139.1:0-2197 GCA_035576305.1 Mariprofundaceae bacterium | reverse complement strand
CCGGGCGGCCCGGGCACTGATCATGATCGGCGTGCCGTGCGTGTCGTCGGCGCACACGTAGTGCACGTCGTGGCCGCGCATCTTCTGAAAGCGTACCCAGATGTCGGTCTGGATGTACTCGACCAGGTGCCCGAGATGGATGGCGCCGTTGGCATATGGCAGCGCGGAGGTGACGAGGATCCTGCGGCGGGGCATCTGGAGGCCTGAAGCGAAGCGCACGATTCTAGCAAAGCGAGCATGGTTTCTGCGCCTTGCGCGCGCCGAATTCTGTACACTTACGGCCTTTTCTCCCTCCCTGCCGCATGCGCGGCAAGGAATGACCATGGCCATCAGCGAAGCACAAGTCCAGTCGGTCCTGAAGCAGCTCGTCGATCCGAATACGACGAAGGATTTCATCGCCACCCGGTCGGTGAAGAACATCAAGATCGCGGGCGACGACGTCTCGCTCGACGTCGAACTGGGCTACCCTGGAAAGAGCCAGTTCGAGCCCATTCGCCGACAAGTGGTGCAGGCGCTCAAGCAGGCGGGCGCGGCCGGGGTGAGCGTCAACATCCGCTCGCGCGTCGTGCCCCATGCGGTGCAGCGGGGCGTGAAGTTGATCCCGGGGATCAAGAACATCATCGCCGTCGCCTCCGGCAAGGGCGGCGTCGGCAAGTCGACGACGGCCGTGAACCTGGCCGTGGCCCTGGCCCAGACCGGCGCCAGGACCGGCCTGCTGGACGCGGACATCTACGGCCCGTCCGTCCCCAGCATGATGGGCCTGGGCGGGCGCCGGCCCCAGGTCGAGGAAAACACCATGCTGCCGCTCGCCAACTTCGGTGTGCTGACCATGTCCATCGGCTACCTGATCGACGAGGATCAGGCCGTGATCTGGCGCGGCCCGATGGTGTCCAGCGCCCTGATGCAGCTGTTGACCGACGTGCGCTGGGGCGAACTGGACTACCTGATCGTCGATATGCCGCCGGGGACCGGCGACATCCAGCTGACGCTGGCCCAGAAGATCCCCGTCACCGGCGCCGTCGTCGTCACCACCCCCCAGGACATCGCCCTGCTCGACTGCCGGCGGGGCATCGAGATGTTCAAGAAGGTGCAGGTGCCGACGCTGGGCATCGTCGAGAACATGCACGTGTTCATCTGCCCGCATTGCGGCGAGGCCAGCCACATCTTCGCCGAGGGCGGCGCCGAAAAGCTGGCGGCCACCTACCAGACCGACATCGTGGCCCGCGTGCCGCTGGACATCCGCATCCGCGAGGACGGCGATGCCGGCACCCCGATCGTGGCGGCGCATCCGGATTCGGAGCAGGCGGCGATCTACCGGGATATGGCCGGCGCGGTGGCGCGCAAGATCAGCGTGCTGAACCGGCGGAAGATCGAGATTCCGGTCGTCGCCGCCTGATGTTGTAAGAAATGGTGCAACCCCGCCGACCGATCCCCATCATGGCGTGCAGGTGCGGAGGTCGTTCCAATGACGCGCAGTTCGGGTTGGCGATGGTGGATCATTATCATGTCAGGCCTGATGGCCATGCCGGTAATGGCTGAGGCGGGTGGCGGTACGTCCGCCAGCGGCCTGGCAACGGCCACCTTCGCCGGCGGCTGTTTCTGGTGCATGCAGCCGCCGTTCGACAACGCCGAGGGCGTGGTATCGACGCGCGTCGGCTACACGGGCGGCGACGTGCCGAATCCCACCTATGAGCAGGTATCGAGTGGCACCACCGGCCACCTCGAGGCGGTGGAGGTGACCTACGATCCGAGGCGGATCTCCTATGAGGCGCTTCTGGAGATCTTCTGGCACAACATCGACCCCACCCAGGGTGACGGCCAGTTCGTCGACCGCGGCCCGCAATACCATACGGTGATCTTCTACCATGACGAGGCTCAGCGGCTTGCCGCCGAGAGATCGAAGGTGGAGCTCGCCGCCTCCGGCAGGTTCGACAGCCCCATCGTCACCAAGATCCTGCCCGCGAAACCGTTCTATCCCGCCGAGGACTACCACCAGCATTTCTCCGAGAAGAGCCCGCTGCGTTACCAGATCTACCGCAGCGGCTCGGGCCGCAGCCAGTACATCGAACGCACCTGGGGAGACCAGGAAAAGCATTGACCTGCGGGACAACGCTTTTGATTCCCCGTTAGCAGGCTACCGAGACAAATGTTCAACATCTGAGAAGAGCGGCAGGGCCGCGGCCGATGTTGAACATGC
>DATLWN010000138.1:0-12562 GCA_035576305.1 Mariprofundaceae bacterium | reverse complement strand
AAGGCGATGCCGGCCGGATTGAACGGCACGCTCTTCGCCGCCACATACACGACCGCGCGCAGCATCTTCGGCGGCTTGCCGAGCAGCACCTCCAGCGGCAGGTCGACCGGATCGTTGCCGAAATGCGCATCGTGCACGGTCAGCACGCCGTCGTCGGTGGCATGCCCGAGCACGGCGAACGGGCAGCGCTCGCGCTCGCAGATCGCCGTGAAGCGCGGCAGGTCCCCTTCGCCGATGGCCAGCACGTAGCGCTCCTGCGCCTCGTTGCACCACAGCTGCAGCGGGCTCATGCCGGGCTCCATGTTGTGCACGCGGCGCAACTCGATCCAGCCGCCGCGCCCGGCGTCGTTGACCAGTTCGGGCACGGCATTGGACAGGCCGCCGGCACCGATGTCGTGGATGAACAGGATCGGATTGGCCCCGCCCAGCTGCCAGCAGCGGTCGAGCACCTCCTGGCAGCGGCGTTCCATCTCCGGGTTGCCGCGCTGCACCGAATCGAAGTCCAGGTCCTCGACGTTGGCGCCGGCATCCATGCTGGAGGCCGCCCCGCCGCCGAGGCCGATCAGCATCGCAGGCCCCCCGAGCTGGATGATCAGGCAGCCGGCCGGCACCTCGCGCTTGTGGATATGCCGCGCGTCGATGTTGCCGACGCCGCCGGCGATCATGATTGGCTTGTGGTAGCCCCTGAGCTCATCGCCGACCTGCTGCTCGTAGGTGCGGAAATAGCCGCACAGGTTCGGGCGACCGAACTCGTTGTTGAAGGCGGCCCCGCCCAGGGGCCCGTCGATCATGATCTGCAGCGCCGAGACGATGCGCCCGGGCTTGCCGAAATCGGCCTCCCACGGCTGCTCAAAGCCCGGGATGCGCAGGTTGGATACCGAGAACCCGGTCAGGCCGGCCTTCGGCTTGGCGCCGACGCCGGTCGCACCCTCGTCGCGGATCTCGCCGCCGGAGCCGGTGGACGCGCCCGGGAACGGCGAGATGGCCGTCGGATGGTTGTGCGTCTCCACCTTCATCAGGATATGCATCCGATCGTCATGGACGCCGTAACGGCCTTCGGCATCGGGATAGAAACGCCGCCCGGGCCCGCCCTCGATGATCGAGGCATTGTCCCTGTAGGCCACCAGCGTGCCGTCCGGATGCGTCTCGTGGGTATGGCGGATCATCGCGAACAGCGAGGCGTGCTGCCTCTCGCCGTCGATGACCCAGTCGGCGTTGAATATCTTGTGTCGGCAATGCTCGGAGTTGGCCTGGGCGAACATCATCAGCTCGACATCGCTCGGGTTGCGGCCCAGCTGCCGGTAATTGTCCTGCAGATAATCGATCTCGTCGTCGGACAGGGCCAGGCCCAGCGCCCGGTTGGCCTCCACCAGGGCCTCGCGGCCGCCGGCCAGCACATCGACATGCGTAAGCTCCGCCGGTTGCTGGTGGCGGAACAGCTGCTCGAAATCCGCGGTGTCATCCAGCACCGATTCCGTCATCCGGTCATGCACCTGCCCGGCCACGTGGACCAGGGAGCCGGCAGGGACGCCGGACGGTACGTAGGCGGTGCCCATCTCCAGCCGCTGCAGACGGCCCAGATCACACAGGCGGGCGATCTCCGTGGCCTTCGACGACCAGGGCGAGATGGTGCCCACGCGCGGCGTCACGTACAGCACGCCGCCCCGGCTGCCGGCATAAGGCTCGACATCCCCGCCCAGCAGGCGCGCCAGGCGCTCGCCGTCCTCGTCCGACCATGCGGCATCGACCTCCGCGATATAGACGGGGTACACGGCCAGCGAGCGGATATCCGGTGCCACCGCCCGCAGTGCCGCCAGGCGCTTCTCGCGGCGGAACGCGGACAGGACGTCGGCTCCGCGATAGATGACGATGCGGCGGGGGCGTGGCGAGGCGGTCATGCGCGTATCCTATGAACGCGGATACGGAAACCAAGCACAAAAAAAGCCCGCCAGTTGGCGGGCTTCTTCGATCGCAACCCTCTCGGGTCAGGACATGTTCTTGACGCGGGCATTCAGGCGCGAGATGCGGCGGCTGGCCTGGCCCGGATGGATCAGATGCTTGCGTCCGGCCCGATCGAGCAGCGAGCTGGCGGCCTTCAGGGCAGCCGCAGCGGCCTCCTTGTCGCCACTGGACACGGCCGCCAGCACAGCCTTGATGGCCGTGCGCATGGCGGATTTGTTGGTGCGGTTCATCATGCGGACCTTGACCGCCTGACGCGCGCGCTTGGCTGCAGAAGCGTGATTCGCCACCTTTGCTACTCCTCGGCATGCGCCCATGACGGCGCGGATGCCCTCTGAATTCGAGGGCCGAACCATACGTCGGCCCACTGCGTTGTCAAGCGCTTGCCAATGAAATCCGGGCAGTCCAGCCTCTCATGACACCGGTAGCGAACGGGAGAAAGGCGCATGGGTCCAGCAACGAGCCCGACCGAGACCTTCGTGGTCGCGGTTCTGGTCGCCGTCACGGCTCAGATGGTGGCGGCCAGGATACGCTTTCCGGCCATCTTCTTCTGGCTGGTGGCCGGCATGGCCCTCGGTCCGTACGGGCTGCATGTGCTGCAGGTGGAGTCGCTGCAGCCGGCCCTGCACACGCTGATCGAGCTGGGGCTGGCCGTGATCCTGTTCGAAGGCGGGCTGAACCTGAATCTGAAGGCCCTGCAGCAGCACGGCCGCGTGGTCAGCCTGCTGCTGGTGTTCGGGCCGCTGTTGAACATGCTGATCGGCGGCGGCGCGCTGCACCTGATCTCCGGGCTGGACTGGCCGGTATGCCTGCTGTTCGGGACCCTCGTCTCGGTCGGCGGCCCGACCGTGATCATGCCGATCCTGCGCCAGGTCCGCCTGAACCGCTCCATCAGCGCCATCCTGGCCAGCGAGGCCATGCTGGTCGATGCGGTCGGCGCCATCCTGGCCATCGTGATGCTGGAGGTGGTGATCACCCCCGAGATCACGCCCGGCTGGCTGGCCAGGGTATTGCTGACGAAATTCCTGACCGGCGGCGCCGTCGGCTTCGCCTGCGGCTGGCTGCTGTCCAAGGCGCTGGCCTCGGAGCAGTGGCTCAAGGACATGGAGCTGCGCACCATCGCCACCCTGGCCGCGGTCTGGGGCATCTTCATGCTGGCGGACAGCCTCAGCTCGCAGGCCGGGCTTCTGGCCGTGCTGGTGGCCGGCGCCACGATGCAGCGCATGGAGCTGCCGGATATCCAGCGCCTGCGCCATTTCAAGGGCAGCCTGTCGGTGCTGCTGATCTCGCTGCTGTTCGTGCTGCTGGCCGCGAACCTGAACCTGCCGATGCTGTGGGACTTCACCCGCGAGGGGCTGCTGCTGTTCGTGATCCTGGCCCTGCTCGTGCGCCCGCTGACAGCATGGCTGTCCAGCCTCGGTTCGAACCTGCCGCGCAAGCATGTGCTGTTCATCGGGGCCATCGCCCCGCGCGGCGTGGTGGCGGCAGCCATCGCCTCACTGTTCGCGATCATCCTGCAGGGCAGTGGCCGCACCGACGGCCAGATGCTGCAGTCCCTCGTCTACATCATCATCATCGTGTCGGTGATGGTCTACGGCTTCCTGGCCGCGCCGTTCAGCCGCTGGCTGGACGTGCGCGGGGCCGATGACCGCTCGGTGCTGATCATCGGCGGCGGCCACATGGGGGTCGAGCTGGCCCGCGTGCTGGGCGGGGACCGAGAGGTCCGCTTCATCGACCTGAACGCCGAGGCGGTGGCCACGATGCAGCGCGGCGGCTACCTCGCCGTGCGCGGCAACGCCCTGGATCCGCTGTACATGGAAATCACCCACGCCGAGGAGGTCAGCTCCGTGCTGGTGATGACCGGCTCCTCCGACCACAACCTGCTGATCGCGCGCATGGCCCGCGACGAGTTCCACGTGCCCGAGGTCTATGTCACGCTGCAGGAGGAGGACGGACAGAAGCACGCGCGGCTGATCCACCAGCTGCAGGCGCGCCGGCTGTTCGCCTCGCCCTACAACTACAGCTACTGGAATGCCGAGATCCACCGCAAGAAGCTGGTGCACGAGAACCGCACCATCGAACCGGACTCGCCCCTGATCGGACGCAAGCTGTCCGGCGTGCGCATCACCGCCGGCGTGCAGCCGCTGGCCATCATCCGCAAGGGCAAGAGCCTGATCCCGCATGACGATATCGTGCTGCAGGAGGCGGACGAGATCTGCATGCTGGTCCGCCCCGAGCGCGTGCAGGAGGGCCAGCCGCTGATCCTGCCCCCTGTTTCCGACAACAGCGTGGCCGAAAAGGGCCAGCGCCTGCCGGGCTGAGCTTGACCCCGCGCACCCGCTTCGCCCCGAGCCCGACCGGCCTGCTGCATGTCGGCAATGCCTACTCGGCCCTGCAATGCCGGCAGTGGGCCGAGCGCCATCATGCGGAGCTGCTGCTGCGCATCGAGGACATCGATGCCACGCGCTGCCGGCCCGAGTACACGGACGCCATCCTCGAGGACCTGGCCTGGCTCGGCCTCTCCTGGAAGGAGCCGGTACGCAGGCAGAGCGAGCATGCAAGGGACTATGCCGAAGCCCTGGCGCGTTTGCGCGACATGGGCGTGATCTACCCCTGCTTCTGCACGCGCAGCGACATCCGCCGCGAGATCGAGCGCATGGGCTCGGCCCCGCATGCCGGGGAGCATGCGGAGCATTACCCGGGCACCTGCCGGAGTCTGGCCATCGAGCAGCAACAGCAGCGCATGTGGCGGGATTCCTATGCCTGGCGCCTCGATGCCGAAAGGGCGCTGGCCATCGCCGGTGACATGCTCAGCTGGCAGGACGGACACGGACGCCAGCACCCCGTGCATGTCGGCAGCGACGTCATCATCGGGCGCAAGGATATCGGCTTCAGCTACCACCTGGCGGTCGTCGTCGACGATGCGCTGCAGGGCGTCACGCACGTGATCCGCGGGGAGGATCTGGCCGGCAGCACCGGCATCCATCGCCTGTTGCAGGCCCTGCTCAATCTCCCCGCGCCGGTGTACATCCATCACGGGCTGCTGCGCGATGCCCGGGGCCAACGCCTGGCCAAGCGCGACCGCGCCACCACCCTGCGCGGCCTGCGCCAGGCGGGGGTGACGCCTGCCGCCCTGTGCGATTACCTGCTGCGCCCCGATCCCCGCTGGCCCTTCACCGACCATGAACAGGCGGCAACAAGCCTGGCACTTGGCAGCACGGCGCGTTTAACACATACTACGGGTCGTTAATTAAATTAATAAACATCTTTAGGAATGTGATTTGTCCACCATCCTCGACCAGATCGGCCACACCCCGCTTGTGCAGCTGGTGCGCCTGACCCGCCATCTGCCGGAGCATATCCGTATCTTCGCGAAGCTCGAGCGCTTCAATCCCGGCGGTTCGGTCAAGGACCGCGCCGCGATGTGGATGATCCGCGACGGCATCGAGCGGGGCCTGCTGACACCCGGCAAGATCATCCTGGACTCGACCTCCGGCAACACGGGCATCGCGCTGGCCATGATCGGGGCGGTCCTCGGCTACCGGGTGCGCCTGGTGATGCCGGGCAACGTCTCGGACGAGCGCAAGCGCATCTGCCGCGCCTTCGGCGCCGATCTGGTGTTCTCCGACCCGCTGGAAGGCTCGGACGGCGCCATCATCGAGGCGCGGCGCATCTACGCCCTCGAGCCGGAGCTGTATTTCAAGCCGGACCAGTACAACAACCCGGCCAACCCGCGCGCGCATGAGGAATCGACCGGCCCGGAGATCTGGACGGATACGGATGGGGGCGTCACCCATTTCGTCGCCTCGCTGGGCACCTCGGGCACCCTGGTCGGCACCGGCCGTTACCTGAAGCGCATGAATCCGCATATCCGCATCGTCGCCGCCGAGCCGGACTCGCCGTTTCACGGCATCGAGGGCCTGAAGCACATCGAGTCGAGCATCGTGCCCGGCATCTATGATGCCAGCGTGCACGACGAGAAGGTCGGCATCTCCACCGAGGATGCCTACCGCTACACCCAGCTGCTGGCCTGTACCGAGGGCATCCTGTCCGGCCAGTCGTGCGGCTGTGCCACGGCCGCCGCGCTCACGCTGGCCGAGCGCCTGGCCGACGACGGCCGGCCCGCCACGATCGTGACCATCTTTCCGGACGGAGGCGAGAAATACCTGAGCACGCCCGTCTTCTCCAGCGGCAGCGTGCGCTATGCCGAGGGCATCTGAGCCGCAAATAACGGGGATGCGGCACAAAGCGGATAAAAACAGTCTAGAATAAGAGAGGCATGCCGGATCAGGGCAATGCGCTTGCGACGGGGAGGGTGGGATTCGGAACCCCGGAACGGAGGTGCATCCAATGAAACGTCTGATCCATCCATTCCTCGCCATCCTTCTGACCCTGATGGTACCGGCCATGGCCCATGCCTCGGCGCTGGAGGATTGCCGCCCCCAGATCAAGTACGGCGCCCCGAGCAACGCCGGCCTGCTGTTGTGCCGGCTGGCGTATGTGCTGTCCTACAATACGGCGCACGGGACGCCGGACTGGGTGGCCTATCATCTGACCGAGGCGGAAATCCACGGCAATTTCCTGCGCACCAACGACTTCCGCCCCGATCCCGAGCTGGACCGCCATCACGGCGCCATCCTTGCCGACTATCAGCACAGCGGTTACGTCCCCGGGCAGATGGTTCCCGCCGACGACATGAAGTGGAGCGCCAGGGCCATGAGCGAAAGCTTCCTGTTGTCCAGCGTGGCACCGCTGGTGCCGGGCATGGAGGGCGGAATCTGGCAAACCCTGCAGCAGAACGTCCGCGACTGGGTGCGGCAACGGGGTGATCTCTACATCGTCGCCGGCCCGATCTACGACGGGACGCCCAAAACCATCGGCGCAAACCATGTGGCCGTTCCCACGGCCTGTTATGAGGTCATCTTCGACCCCGTACGGGTCGATGCCATCGCCTTCATCATCCCCAATCGCACGGAAAACCCGCTGGATCTCCCCAAGTTCATCGTCAGCGTGAACACGGTCGAGAAAAGAACGGGGCTACGCTTCCTGCCATTGTTGAACGAGAGCGTGAAAGTGCTGGTGGCATCCATACCATCGCCCTTCTGGCTGCACTGAAATCAGGGCTCACCCGCTTGCCGGGCATGCGATGATGGTCTAAAAGATTCATTGTCCACGGCGAATCCTGCACGATGGTTTCGGAGGCATGGGATTCCGCCTCGCCACGAGCTCTGCCCATAGCCTGCCGGAACAAGGAGGTGTGTTATGGCCAGGACATCCACAAAACCCAGCAAGGTTGTACACATCACACGGGAGACGGCCAGACCGGTTGCCTCCGCAACGGCCGAGAGGCCGATGCACGAGATGGAACGGATGTGGGAGAATTTCCTCTCGCACAACTGGATGCGTCCGAGCCAGTGGGATCTTCCATGGCTGGGCGAGTTTCCGATGCCGTTCGAGCGCCGGATGATGCCCAAGGTCGACATTGTCGACAGGGATCGTGAATTGGTGCTTCGCGCCCAGGTTCCCGGTGTCGAGAAAAAGGACCTGCACGTGACGATGACCGACACCTCGGTCACGATCGAGGGGTCCATGCACCAGGAGAAGAAGGAGGAAAAGGGCAATTACTTCCGCCGTGAATGCGCGTGGGGGACCTTCACCCGCAACATTGCCCTGCCCTGTGACGTGGACAGCGCCAAGGCAAAGGCGGTGCTGCAGGACGGCATGCTTGAGCTGCATCTGCCCAAGATGACCGTATCCAAGCGCCGGAGTGTCGCCATTGGATAGCTGGCACGTGCTGACAGCGATGGGGCCCCGCCGTGCGGGGCTCCGTCGTTTCGGGCGGCCAGGATTGTGCAGCGGCAGCTCTTCCCGTACTGTCTCGGACGCGCATTCCGACGACCCTGTTCGGGGACTCCGTGGAAAGGATACGCCGCACATGGGAGCCGCATGAACGAACCCGCCCGTTTCCAAAGCCCCGAATATCTGGCCGTCCTGAGCCCGGAACCATCACCGATACACTGCGCCTGCACGACGGAAAGCATCGATGCGATGCGTCAGGCGGCCGAACAGGCCTATCCCCGGGAGGCCTGCGGCCTGCTGATCGGCACCCTGTCCGCGGCGGGCTGGAACGTGCAGGCGGTCCGGCAGGTGGCGAATCTGAATACCGAACGTGCCACCGACCGCTTCCAGCTGGATCCGGAGGCCTATCGCCGTATCGATCTTGAACTGCGCGGCTCGCAACAGGAGATCATCGGCGTATACCATTCCCATCCGGATTGCCCGGCCAAGCCGTCGCCGACCGATCTGGGAAGCGCCTGGGAAGGCTTCGTCTACCCCATCATCAGCGTGCACCGGGGACAGGCCTCCGATGTACGGTGCTGGACCCTCGGGTCCGATGAACGTTTTCGTTCCGTCCCGCTTCTACAGGAGAGCCCATGAACGCCTGGATCCTTCGCGCCGCCATCGCCCTCGCCCTGACGGGCTGCGCCGGCATGACCGCCCCGTCGCAGGCGGCCAGCAACCCCAAGCCCCCGAAGCAGAGCCAGTCGCTGGAGGAGATGGATGCCGGCTTCCTCTACCTCGCCGCCCAGGATGCGATACAGCGGAACCAGCCGGAGTTGGCCGCGCGCTTCCTCATGGCGCTGGTGGCCAAGGAACCGACGGCCATCGAACCGCGCATGGAGCTGGCCGAGCTGTATATCCACCTGAACCAGCCCAAATCGGCGCTGCAACAGATCGAGGCGCTGCGCGCCAACCCCGGACTCAGCGACGAGATGCGCATCCATGTCAACATGCTGTATGCCCGGACCCTGTTCGGCAGCGGCAAGATCGACGAGGCCATCGCCGCGCTTTCCAAGCTGGTGGACACGTATCCCGACCAGATCGCCGCACGCCAGATCCTGGTCCAGTGGCTGGCCGGCAGCGGCCGCATGGACGAGGCCATGGCCGTGGTCCAGGCGGGCATCAAGCACGAGGACAGCCCGGACCTGCGCCAGCTCGAGGCCCAGCTGTACATGCAGCAGGGCAATCTCGCCAAGGCCCGCAAGGCCCTGTTGCGCATGCGCACGCTTGCCCCGGACGACAACGTGCCGGTGCTGATGCTCAGCGCCATCGCCATCCAGATGCACAAGCCGGCGGAGGCGGAGACCCTGCTGCGCGATTACCTGCAGGGGCACCCCGACGACCTGCAGATCGGCAATATGCTGGGTCGCCTGCTGGTGCAGCAGGGCCGGATCAAGGAGGCCATCGACATCTACGAACAGATCAGCCAGCAGACCGGCGGCGAACCGGATGTGCTGATCGCCCTCGGCCTGCTCTATTTCCAGCAGGGGAACTATGCCGCCGCCGCCAAGCAGTTCGAGAACGCCCTCGACAAGCGGCCGGACAGCCAGACCCATTACTACCTGGGGCTGTCGCTGGAGGGCCAGCAGCAGGATGACCGGGCCCTGCAGCAATTCCAGACGATCAAGGCCGGCAGCCCCCTGTACCCCGACGCCCAGCTGCGCATCGCCGACATCGAGTTCCGCCAGCACAAGGACGAATCGGCGATCAAGCGGACCCAGGCGATCCTGGCGGCCCACCCGGACAGCGGCGAGGCCTACCTGATGCTGTCGATCATCCGCCTGGCGCGGGAGGAATACCGGCTGCTGCTCGACGAGACGGCGCCGGCGATGAAGCTGAAGATCGTGCCGACCCGCCTGCTGTTCAACCGGGCCGTGGCCTTCGATCACTTCAAGCAGTACGACGCGCTGGAAAAGAGCCTGCGCACCCTGCTGGCATCCCGGCCGGACGATTCGGAGGCGCTGAACTTCCTGGGCTACTCGCTGGCGGAGCGCGGCGTACGCCTGGACGAGGCCGAACGGCTGGTCAAACGCGCCCTGAAGGCCAAGCCGAACGACGGTTATTACCTGGATTCCCTGGCCTGGACGTATTTCAAGCAGGGCAAGTATGCCGAAGCCATCAAGGTCCAGGTCCGGGCCGTCGGCATCGTCAAGGGCGACCCTGTCATGCACGAGCATCTGGGCGACATGTACTGGAAGCACGGCGACCACGACAAGGCACGCGCCATGTGGAAGGAGGCGATCCGCCTGAAACACCAGGACCCCGACCTGCTGCGCAAGAAGATCAAGGAAGGCATCTGAGGCCTTGACCGCAGCCCGCCTCCTGCGTCCGCTGCTGCCCCTGCTGGCGCTCGCCTGGCTGGCCGGCTGCGCCGTACAGCGGCCGCCGGCGGGCATGGCCTCCAGCATCGGCCCGTATCCGTCCTTCTCGGGACGGCTGATCGTCATCCAGCCCACGCGGCGCTGGCAGGTCGAGGTGGACTGGAAGGCGGCCACACCGTCCGATGGCTGGCTGAGGCTGACGCATGCGGCCTCCGGCCGCATCGTCGAGCTGACCTGGCATGGCAGTGATCTGCGCCTGAGCGACAACCAGGACCCGGCGCATCCCGAAAAAACCATCAGCGAGGCGCAGCTGGCCAGCTACGGCATCGTGCTGCCACCGCCCGAGCTGGCCGCCATCCTGCTCGGCCGCATGCCCCCGCAGTTCCGGGCCACCGGGCCGGGCCGCTGGGAGGCCCACCGTAACGGCGACGTGATCCGCATCGACTGGAATGCCGCCGCCCGCCGCCTGACCCTGACGGACCTGGCGCGCGGCAACCGCGCCACGCTGCTGATCGGCGCATCGTAGGCCATGCAGGCGTTCCCCGCTCCGGCCAAGATCAACCTGCACCTGCACGTCGGCGGCATCCTGCCGGACGGCAGGCATGCGCTGGACACCAGCTTCGCCTTCGTGGACATCGCCGACACGCTGGCCATCGCGCCGGCGCCATCGGTCGAGGTCAGCTGCTCGCGGCCCCATCTGTCGGGCCCGGCCAACCTGGTGCACCGCGTGCTGACGGCCCTGGCCGCCGAACACGGCGTCACCCAGGGCCTGAAGGTGCACATCGACAAGCACCTGCCCGAGCAGGGGGGTCTCGGCGGCGGCTCCTCGGATGCCGCCACCGCCCTGTGGGTGGCCAACCGCCTGTGGGGCCTGGGGATGCCCGTCGACGCACTGATCCGGTTCGCCGTGCCGATGGGTGCCGACATCCCCTGCTTCCTGTTCGGCGAGGCCAGCCTGGCCCACGGCGTGGGCGAACACCTGTCCCCCTATCCCTCGCCGTTGCCACAGACGCCCGTCGTGCTGGCCCATCCGGGCGAAGGCCTGTCCACCGCCGAGGTGTTCCGGCGCTTCGACGCGTTGCACAACCCACCCATGGCCGATACCATCGCGACCCGTTCGGGGCGGGCGATCGCCGTCGGCGACAACGATCTCGAGGCCGTGGCCTGCGACATGTCCCCGGGGCTTTCCCGGCTGCTCGCCGCCATGCGCGGACAGGCATCCGCAGCCTGGATGAGCGGCAGCGGCAGCACCTGCGTGGCGCTGGTCGACGATGCCGAGGCGGGCCGGGCCCTGGCCGCCGCCCTGAGGGATCGCGGATTGGCCACCTGGACGCATGTGGGGCGCATCGAGCGCTATCATCCCCTCAGGGATGTGCATTGGGGCGTAGCCAAGCGGTAAGGCAACGGGTTTTGATCCCGTCATGCGTAGGTTCGAATCCTGCCGCCCCAGCCAGACATTTGACGAGGCCGGGCTTCGGTGAAGGATGGGAAGGCAGGATGAGAACCGTGAAGGTTCGAGCCGAGCGGATGCGAGGCAACGGCGGAGCAGCGCGACGCCGGCCCCGCAGGGGTAAGGCGCAAGGCGCCGCATCATCCTGCCGCCCCAGCCAGACGTTTGCCGGAGCAGGCTTCGGCGAAGCATGGGAAGGCAGGACGGGAACCATGAAGGATTCTGTCGCCCAACCCGTTTTGATTATGTTACGGTTTGACGCATCACAGGAGCCGCCCGACCGATGAACAGCAAACGCCTCCGCCTTTTTGCAGGCACCTCCAACCCCCCGCTGGCCGCGGCGATCTGCGCGCACATCGGCCTGCCCCAGGGCGAGGTCTACATCCAGCGCTTCTCGGACGGCGAGATCTTCATGCAGTTCCGGGAGACCATCCGCGGCCAGGACGTGTTCGTCATCCAGAGCACCTCGGCCCCGGCCAATGACAACCTGATGGAGCTCTTGATCAGCATCGACGCCGCCAAGCGCGCCTCAGCCCGCCAGATCTGCGCCGTCATCCCCTACTTCGGCTACGCCCGCCAGGACCGCAAGAGCGCCGGGCGCACGCCGATCTCCGCCAAGCTGGTCGCCGACATGCTGACCACCGCCGGCGCCACGCGCGTGCTGACCATGGACCTGCACTCCGGCCAGATCCAGGGCTTCTTCAACATCCCGGTGGACAACATCTACGCCGCGCCGATCATCCTGAACGACATCCGCCAGCATGCGCTGGACGATGTCGTCATCGTCTCGCCCGACGTCGGCGGCGTGGTGCGCGCCCGCGAGATCGCCCGGCGGATCAACGCCGACCTGGCGATCATCGACAAGCGGCGCGAGCGGGCCGGCGTATCCGAGGTCATGAATATCATCGGCGATGTTGCCGGGCGCCACTGCATCCTGATCGATGACATGGTCGACACCGCCGGTACCCTCTGCGGCGCCGCCGACGCCCTG
>DATLWN010000137.1:0-7750 GCA_035576305.1 Mariprofundaceae bacterium | reverse complement strand
GAATCGTGGCCTTCAGGCTGGCCACATCCCGTGCATTCATCCCCTGGGCCGATGACAGCAGTCCGATCACGCGCTCCAGGCAAACATCCTGGCGGTGCGCATAAGCAGCAAACGGCTGGCCCTGCGCGGGTGCGGGCAGGCCGGCCTCCTTGAGGCGCGCCTGCCATGCCTGACCGGTTCCGACCACCGTGGTGCGGATCTCGTCACGAGCCGCCTGCATGCGCTCCTGCCGCACCGCCAATGCACGCTGGCATTGGGCGGAAAGCAGGCCGAGACGCATGGCCGCATCCCCCAGGCGATCTTCGGCATTGTCCTCGCGCAGCTGCAGCCGGAACTCGGCGCGGGCGGTGAACATCCGGTAGGGTTCGGTGACGCCGCGCGTCACCAGGTCGTCGATCATGACGCCCATATAGGCCTCGGAGCGCTGCGGAACCCAGGATTCCAGATCCAGGGCATGCGCCGCCGCATTCAGGCCCGCGACCAGGCCCTGCGCCGCCGCCTCCTCGTAGCCTGTGGTGCCGTTGATCTGCCCCGCGTGGAAAAGGCCCGGGACCTTCTTGCACTCAAGCGTGGCTTTCAACTCCGTCGGATCCACATAATCGTATTCGATGGCATAGCCGGGCCGGATGATATCCGCCGCCTCCAGACCGGGGATGGAGCGGACCAGCGCCCATTGCACATCGATCGGCAGCGACGTGGAGATGCCGTTCGGGTAGACCTCCGCATGATCGCGGCCCTCGGGCTCCAGGAAGATCTGGTGGCTGTCCTTGTCGGCGAACCGCACGATCTTGTCCTCGATGCTGGGGCAATAACGCGGGCCGACCCCCTTGATGGCGCCGGCATACATCGGCGCGCGGTGAAGATTGGCGCGAATGATGTCGTGCGTCTGCGCTGTGGTGCGCGTGATGGCGCACGGCAGCTGATCCTCGGGCACCCTGTCCCTGAGGCCGCTGAACGGCAGGGCATCCAGATCCCCGGGCTGCGCCTCGAGCGCCTCCCAGCGGATGCTGCGCCGATCCAGCCTGGGCGGCGTGCCCGTCTTCAGGCGCCCGAGCCGCAGCTCCTTGCGGTACAGCTCGTCGGTCAGGCCGTGCACGGCCGCATCGCCGGCGCGTCCGGCCGGCCACTGCCTCTCCCCCACGTGAACCAGCCCGCCGAGAAAGGTCCCCGTCGTCAGCACCACCGCCCGTGCCGGATGCGCGATCCCCAGCTCGTCGACGGCGCCGACGACCCGTTCCCCTTCGAACAGCAGCTCCCGCACGGTGCCCTGATGCAGGGCGATGCGGGGCTGGGCATCGAGCATCTGGCGCATGGCCATATGGTAGTGGCGGCGATCGCACTGGGCCCGCGTGGCACGGACGGCCGGCCCCTTCCGCTTGTTCAGAACACGGTACTGCAGGGCAGCGCAATCCGCGGCCTCACCCATGGCGCCACCCAGCACGTCGACCTCGCGTACCAGGTGGCCCTTGCCAACGCCGCCGATCGCCGGGTTGCACGACATCTTGGCGATCGTATCCAGGTTTTGGGTAATCAGGCGGACGCGCGCTCCGCGACGTGCCGCGGCCAGTGCCGCCTCGCAGCCGGCATGCCCGGCCCCGATCACCACGACGTCGACGGCGCCGTCGGGATGTTTCACGTGAAACCCTTGCTCACTCATAAGCCGGGCAAAGATACGGAGGACATGGCCATAAATCCAACAAAAAGGGAGGCCGCGGCCTCCCTTTTCAGCGCTTCGGGCGCCTTCAGCCCCGCTTGCGCTCCATCATGTCGTGCACGATGGGCGCCAGGATCAGCTCCATGGCGAACATCATCTTGCCGGCCGGCACCACGATGGTATTCCGCCTGGACATATGGGAATCCTTCAACATGGAGATCAGCCACGGGAAATCGATATTCCACTTCTGCGGCTGGCGGACGCGGATGACCACCACGCTTTCATCCGGCGTCGGCACATCGCGGGCGATGAACGGGTTCGACGTATCCACGAGCGGCACGCGCTGGAAGTTGATATCGGTATAGGTGAACTGCGGCGTGATGAAATGCACGTAGTCGTGCATGCGGTGCAGGATGTTGTCGACCACCGCCTCGGCGGAATAGCCGCGCATGGACGTGTCGCGATGGATCTTCTGGATCCACTCCAGGTTGACCACCGGCACGATGCCCATCATCAGGTCGACATGGGGGCGGGCCTGCTCGATGCCGCCATGCAGGCCTTCGTAGAACAACAGATCGGAATCGGCCCCGATCTCACGCCAGGGCGTGAAGCGCCCCGGTTCGACGCCGTAGACCTCGGCCTCCTTGTCATCGTGCACATAGGTGCGTGCCTGACCCCGGCCGGTTTCCCCGTAGGACTTGAACAGCTCCTCAATCTTGTCGAACAGGTTCGCCTCATCGGAAAAGTGGCTCAGTCGTTTGCCCTGGGCAGCAAACTCCTTCGACTTTTCGCGGAACTCGTAACGGTCGAAGCGATGAAAGCAATCGCCCTCGACGATGGCGGGCGTCACCTTCTCGCGGCGGAAGATATGCTCCAGGGCAACCTTGGCTGTGCTGGTGCCGGCACCGGAGGATCCGGTGATTGAGATGATTGGATGCTTCGCGGACATGAACCCCTCTCCTTCGAAAACACAAGGGGATGTACCGGGCGTCTCCCGCGTCCCCCCTATGAATACTGCTAGCAAGTTATGGGCGGACATTATGAGGCCGCGGCCCTGAAACATTCAAGAAAAAGATATCCCGGCCGATATTGCTACTTGCCGATACAGAAATCGGAAAAGACGCGATCCAGGATATGGTCGATATCACCCAGGCCGAGAATCTCGCCCATCGATGCCCATGCCCGCCGCCATTCCAGCGCCACCAGATCCAGCTTCTCCTCATCTGCGAGCATGGCAAGGCCGCTGCGCACCGCCGCAGCAGCATTGGCGATGGCGATGCGGTGGCGCTCCCGCGTGACCAGCAGCGATTCCCCGCTGAAGTCGGCATCGCCCAGCAACCGGGCCAGATCGCGTTGAAACGCCTCAATGCCGACACCGGTGCGTGCCGAGACCGGCAGGAATCCGTCCGGTATCGCCACATCCGGTGCCGCATCGGATTTGTTCATGACCCGGATATCCGCCTCGACCGAGGACGCCCAGGTCTCCGGGCGCAGCGCATCGGCCACGAGGATCACGGCATCCGCACGCCCGGCCGCCGCATGCGCCCGACGCACACCCTCCTGCTCGATCGCGTCATCCGTCACATGGATGCCCGCGGTATCAAGCAGGCGCACGGGAATGCCGTGCACCTCGAAATCGATCTCCACCACGTCGCGGGTCGTGCCGGCCACCTCGCTGACGATGGCGCGTTCATACCCCGCCAGGCGGTTCAGCAGGCTGGACTTGCCGACGTTCGGGGCGCCAACGATGGCCACGTGCGCCCCTTCGAACAGCCTCTCCCCGAAACGGGCGGTATCGAGCATCGCCAGCATGGGTTTCAGCAGCAGGGTTTCCGCCCGCTCGCGCAGGGTCGCATAAAGCGGCTCGGGGATATCCTCCTCCGGAAAGTCCAGGCAGGCCTCGACGTTGGCCACCAGGCCGGTGAGCTCGTGCATCAGCGCCTCGATCCTTCGCCCGAACTCCCCCTCCAGATGCCGCTGGGCCTGGCGGGCCGCGCGCAGGGTCGCCGCATCGATGCACGCCGCGACCGCCTCCGCCTGGGACAGGTCCATCTTGCCGGAAACCACGGCCCTTTTTGTGAACTCGCCGGGCTGCGCCGGCACCGCACCCAGCGCAAAGACCCGCTCCAGCAAGACCCGCAGCAACAGCGGGCTGCCGTGCGCCTGCAGCTCGACGGCATCCTCACCGGTATAGGAATGCGGCGACGGGAAATGCAGGGTGATGCCGCGATCGATGATCGTGCCATCCGCATCGTACCAGGCGGTCAGGTGGGCATGCCGCGGCGAGAACGCCGACAGCCCGGTTAGCCCTTGCGCGATGGGAAGCGCCGACGGGCCGGAAAGGCGGATGACGCCGACGCCGCCGCGCCCGGGCGGCGTGGCGATGGCGGCGATCGTCGTCGCGCTCATCGACTGACGGACAGCACTCCCTGACTGCGCATCACGTAATACTGCTGGATGATCGACAGCACGTTGTTGACGACCCAGTAGATCACCAGGCCGGACGGGAAGAACAGGAACATCGTCGTGAAGATCAGGGGCAGGAACTGCATCACCTTGGCCTGCATCGCATCCGCGGGCTGCGGATTCAGCTTCTGCTGTACGAACATCGATATGCCCATCAGCACCGGCAGCACATAGTAGGGATCCTGGGCCGACAGGTCGTGGATCCAGCCGAAGAACGGCGCCTGGCGCATTTCGATCGACATCAGCAATACCTTGTACAGGGAAAAGAACACCGGGATCTGGATGACGATCGGCAGGCAGCCACCCATCGGGTTGACCTTGTGCTTCTTGTACAGGGCCATCATTTCCTGGCCCATCTTCTGGCGGTCATCCCCGTACAGCTCTTTCAACCGCGTCATCTCGGGCTGCAGCTTGCGCATGCCGGCCATCGACTCGTAGGACTTCTTCGTCGGATAGAAAAACAGCGCCTTGATCATCAGCACCAGCACGATGATGCACAGACCATAGTTCGGGATGAAGCCGTGCAGCCAGACCAGCAGTGAATGCAGGGGCTTGGCAATAAAGGCGAACCAGCCGAAGTCGACCGAGCGCTCCAGACCGACATCCAGCTGCTTCAACACGGGCATGGACTTCGGACCCAGGAACAGGCGGGTTTCAAAAACCGTCGTCCCCTTCTCCGCCTTGCCGCCATAGATCAGGCCGGCCTGATACGACTGGCCATTTCCCTTAAAATAAAAATGGTTATCATGGTTCTCGCCGCCGATGATGCTGGCGATGAAATAATGGGTCATCATGCCGGCCCAGCCGCCCTTCGACTCCATCTGCTGCGGGCCGTCCTTGTCCAGGGTTTCGTACTTGATCTCGTGCAGCTTGTCGCCAACCAGGGCAATCGGCCCGGCGTGCTGGGCGAAGCGCGACGCCTTCTTGTCCGGCGAGCGCTCAACCACCTGGGTGAACATCTGCGTGGCCGAACCACCCTGGATCCGATCCTCGACATCCACCACGTAGGAATCCTTGTGCAATGTCAGCGTGCGCACCCAGGTGCGGCCATCCGACAAGGTGGACTGCAGCGTCAGGCTGGATTGCTCGGGGGCATTGCCCTGCTTGAGCAGCCTGAACGGCGATGCCTCGACATAGCGCGTACCATCGCGCACGCCGCTGTAGGCATAGGCCGCCTGCTCCTTGTGTGCGGACAGGTACAGCACGGACACGTGCGGCGAGCCCGGATCCAGATTCTCGCGGTACTTGTTGAGCGCGGCGCCGATGATCCATCCCTTGTCGTTCAGGGTCAGGGTGAGCACATCATTGGACAGGCTGAACGCCGCCTTGTCGGACAGCAGCGGCGAGGGCTCGGCCTTGGGCTGGGCCGGCGCGCTGGTCGCCTGCTGCGCCGGGGCCCCGGCGGGAGGGTTCAGCCCGGGTCCGGCGGTTCCCTGCTTCTGCGTTCCGGTGGATTGGGAGACGGCTGCCGTCTGTTGCTCGCCGTGCTTTTTCTCCGGGTTGGGGAACAGCACGCTCCAGCCGAGAAGGATGACCATCGACAGGGCGAACGCCAGCACCAAGTTCCTTTGTTGATCCATCACTCGAACTCCTTCAAATCAATACGCCCTGTGCTACGGCAGCGGATCATACCCGCCTTTGGCCCACGGATGGCAACGGAGCAGTCGGCGGCATCCTAGCCACATTCCACGCAAAACCCCATAGCGTTCGATGGCCTGTTGCATGTACTGCGAACAGGTCGGCACATAGATGCAGCGGGAGGGGATGAACGGGGATACGCACCACTGATAAACGCGCACAAGCAACAACGCCAGCGTTTTCACGCCCCCCCCAGCCTGCTCAGCAACCGGTCGAACAATGCGTCCGCGACCTGCGCTGGGTTGCCGATACCGTCGGCATTGGCCAGCGGCACGATCAGCACATCGACGCCCAGATCGCGAACGGCATGCTGCCGGAACATGTTGCGGATCTGGCGTTTGAAGCGGTTGCGCTGCACGGCGTTTCCGTACTTTCGGGAAACGGCCATGCCGAGACGGGCATGGCCCAGTTCATTGGGAAGATAGACACAGCGGATCGAATCCGCCTGGACCCGTCGCCCCTTCCGCATGCGGGAGAAATCCGCCGCACGGCGAATTCTCATGCCCGGAGGAAGGGAACGACTCAGACCGACAGGCGCTTCCGGCCCTTGGCGCGGCGACGGTTCAGGATAGCGCGGCCGTGGCGGGTCGCCATGCGGGCACGGAAACCATGACGGCGGGCGCGGCGGATACGGCTTGGCTTATAGGTGAAGCTCATCGTTTTCTCCTGGCAAACAAAAGGGTCGCGCATGATAGATGGGCGATATGTCAAGTCAAGCGCCGGTCCTGTTCATCTTGCCTGATCTCTGGATGGCGGGCCCAGGACATGTATGATTGCCCATAATGAAATCCAACCACCCTGATCCCTGGTCCACGGTAACGGCGCGCCTGCAGGAAGGCATCTCACCGGCCGGCTTCGATGCATGGATCCGTCCCATCAAGGGCGAATGGGACGGGACCAGCCTGCGCCTGACGGTGCCCAGCCGCTTCTTTCTGGACGGGCTGAAGAGCCTGTATGGAAAGATCATCGCGGATACGGCTAGCGATGTGTTCGGCGGTGAACCGGTGGTCCGCTACGAGATCGACACCTCCCTCGGCTTCGCCCAGGCCTCGGAAAGCGTGGAACACGAAAGCCCGAACCAGATCGACGGCTACATCGATCCCCGCTTCACCTTCGAGAACTTCGTCGTCGGCTCCAGCAACGAATTCTGCTATGCCGCATGCCAGGCCGTGGTCCAGCGGCCGGGCGAGGCCTACAATCCACTGTATATCCACGGCGGCGTCGGCCTCGGCAAGACCCACCTGATCAATGCCGTGGCCAATGCGCTGATCAAGAAGAAGCACTACCGCATCGCCTACCGCACCAGCGAACGCTTCACCAATGAACTGATCTCCGCGATCAAGAACAATGCCACGCAGCAATTCCGGGACACCTACCGGCGCGTCGATGTGCTGATCATCGACGACGTCCAGTTCATCGCCGGCAAATCGAGCACGCAGGAGGAGTTCTTCCACACGTTCAATGCCCTGCACGAGCTGCACAAGCAGATCATCCTGACCTCGGATCGCAGCCCGCGCGAGATCAGCCACCTGGAGGAACGCCTGCGTTCACGCTTCAACTGGGGCCTGGTCGCCGACATCCAGCCGCCGGATCTGGAAACGCGGCTGGCCATCCTGGCCCGCAAGGCGGAGCTGGCCGGCGTAACGCTGGGCAAGGATGTGTCCTACCTGCTGGCTTCCCGGATCACCAACAACGTGCGCGAACTGGAAGGTGCACTGACCCGCCTGACCGCCCACGCCACCCTGACCGGCAAGCGCATCGACATCGATTTCGCCCGGCATGTGCTGCGCGATCTGCTGCACGAGGACATCCGCCCCGTCTCGATCGAGGATATCCAGAAGAAGGTATCCAGCTACTACAACATCAACCCCAGGGACATGCGCTCGAGCAAGCGCACGCGCACCATCGCCTTTCCCCGGCAGGTGGCGATGTATGCGAGCAAGGAGCTGACCACGATGTCGCTGCCCGAGATCGGCGAGCTGTTCGGCGGCC
>DATLWN010000136.1:0-6384 GCA_035576305.1 Mariprofundaceae bacterium | reverse complement strand
GCCCTTGGCCTTCAGCCACGCCGCCACCGCCTCGGCGCGGGCGCGGGAAAGCGCGACGTTGTTCGGGAACAGATCGGAATGGACCGGCCGCACATCGGCCCGGCCCTCCACGCGGAACAGCACCGGCACATCCGCCTTGGGCAATGCGTCGTACCACGATTGCAGCTTTGCGGCTTCCGCGGCGCCGAGATCCGCCGATCCGGTCGCGAAGAATACGGCCTGGGGCTGGCCCATCTGCTTGCCTTCGATCCCGACGAGCGGGGGGGCCGCCGCCTGCAGCCCGGACCAGACCTCGACGGCGCCGTCGGCGCGCACCGCCGCGATGTCCAGCCGCCCCTTGCCGAACACGTCACCCAGGTCCATACCCAGGTAATCGCCGTAATCGGGCACCAGACCGGGACGGGACGCGAACAGGCCGTCGCGCCAGTCCCAGATGCCGATGCCCTTGCCGTCGGCCGAGGTCGCCACCAGTTCACGCCGGCCGTCGCCATCCAGATCGCCGATGCGCACCGCGCCCCAGGTATGCTTGCGCGTCACGACATGCATGGCCCAGCCCGACGGCGTGCCGAACCAGACCCGGATCCCCTGCTGGTACATGCCCGCCACGATATCCAGCCGGCCGTCCCCATCGAGATCGCCCACCGTCACGGATTCGGCATCACCATCCGCCGGCAGGGTCTCGGGAGACCAGCGGCCGCTGCCATCGCCCTTCCAGATCTGTACGCCGCCCACCTCCCGCCAGGCGTTGTCTGTCTTCACCGCCCCCAGGCCCCCCTGACGCGAGGCCACGATATCGGCATGCCCGTCGCCATCGACATCGGCCACCGCGATCCCGGTGAACTGGCCCTCGACCATCGGACCGACCGACGCGAACCAGCCCCCGTGGCCATCGTTGAGCCAGACGTAGATGC
Source organism: Mariprofundaceae bacterium (assembly GCA_035576305.1). GTDB lineage: Bacteria > Pseudomonadota > Zetaproteobacteria > Mariprofundales > Mariprofundaceae > DATLWN01. The sequence goes on along the minus strand of DATLWN010000136.1, from coordinate 5,473 downwards.
CTCCGGCCGGCGGCGTGTCCTGACGGGCGGCCACGATGTCGGGCCAGCCGTCCTCGTTCACGTCGGCCAGCTTGGCGTCATAGAACACGCCGCTGTCCACCGGGGAGGCAAGCTGCCGCCAGTGATGGTCGGATGGATCGCGGGTCCAGATCTGCAGGCCCTTCTGATCGCCGCCGCCGCCGATCAGGACATCCGGCTGGCCATCGCGGTTCACATCGCCCACGGAGATGAAACGGGGCCGGATGCCGCTCTGCGGACCGGCCTGGGAATGCCAGCGCCCGAGACCGTCGCCGCCCTCGATGCGGATGCCCTCGTTATCCCCCCGCCCGCCGATCAGCAGATCGAGCTTTCCGTCCTGGTCCAGGTCCGCAAAACGCACCGCCCGGGAGGCCTCGACGCGCTGGGGACCGATCTGGTGCATGGAATACGTGGGGATGGCGTGATTGCCGGACAAGCGCAGGGTCGGTTCGGGAACGACGGTATGGCAGGCCGACACCAGCGCCAGAACAGCCAGAAGCGCTGCCCGGCGCATGCCCGATATTCCCATTCCCGACATGGTGATAGTCAACTACAAACCAGCGGATCAGTCAATGCAGATGATGTATAATTTTTTTCATACTTTTCAATGCCATACGCGATGTTCTTTCTGTACTTCTTCACTTGACTTCTGTTATGTGCTTCCCGCATAGTTTTTAACCATGCCGAAACCGCGCCGTCCGATCGCCCAGCAGGTCATGATCCCTTATGCGATTCGCGTCCGGGATGACGCCGATTTTGCCATGAAAACAATCACTTCGACCGATCATTCCCCGGGATGGCAGGCCGGGACCCGCGTGTCCGCATCCGCCGCCGACGGCGCATCGTAGGCCCATGTACCTGGAATACTGGCATCTGCGCGACTTCCCGTTCGATAACACGACCGGTGACCGCTATTTCTTCGAGTCCCCGCAGCATCGGGCCGCCTATGAGGACCTGATGGACGGCATCCGCCGCCGCAAGGGCGTGATCCTGCTGACGGGAGAGATCGGCTGCGGCAAATCGACGCTGCTGCAGCGGGCGCTGCTTTCCCTGCCGGCATCCGAATACGACATCGCCCTGATCGCCTATCCCAGGCTGGGCCCGGGCGAGATGCTGGCCGAGGTCGCCCGCCAGCTCGGCATCCATGAGGAATCGACGGAAACCAGTGTGCTGCTGCACCACATCCAGGACCTGTTGGCCGTCAATGCCGAACAGAACCGGCACACCCTGATCTGCATTGACGAGGCGCAAAGCATCCCCGACCTCGAGACCTTCGAGGAGCTGCGCCTGCTGCTCAATTTCCAGCTGGACGGGCGATTCCTGATCACCCTGATCTTCGTCGGCCAGCCGGAGCTGTCCACGATGATCACCGAGCTGCCGCCGCTCCGCCAGCGCGTCGCCCTGGCCCTGCACCTCAGGCCCTTCGATCTGGAGGGCACCACGAAATACATCCTGTATCGCCTGCGCATGGCCGGCTACGACAGGCCGTTTCTGACCCGCCAGGCCGTGGAAAACGTCCATCGCCTGGCGGAGGGCGTGCCGCGGCGCATCAATCACCTGATGGACAGCTGCCTGGTCATGGGCATGCGCAAACAGGTCGAGCGCATCGACAGTGCTCTGGTCTCGGAAGCGGCCCAGAGGTATGCTCTGGTATGAGCACCTATATCGATATGCTGCGTGCCCAAAAGGCCAAGCAGGAGGCCGCCGCGGAGAAATCCGGCGACCATCCCGGCCCGCAGACCCCGGATCAGCCGCCATCCCCCGCCCCGCGGGAGGAGGCTCCACTGCTCGCCGATGACGACGGGACGCCGCTTCCCCACGAAGGGGACTCCCCGCTGGCCGACGAGGCACTCGATTTCGCCCGGACCGCACGCATGCATATCGATCGCGGACCGTCCGCATCAACGCATATGGATATGCTGCGCGCGCACCGGGAGCGTTCCGGTTCCGCCGGGGCGGGGACACCGGCAGCATCCCTGTCCGAAGAGCCGCAGCAGCAGCGCCCCCATGCCATGATGCAGGATGAGTTCCAGGGAACGTCCGGCGAAGCCGGCGGAGCGGCCGGGGCATTCGAGGCGACCGTGCCACTGGCGGACGAAACCTCCGACCGGCCGTCTCATGCCACGCTGGACCTGACGGAATCGGACGGCGCGACCACCCAGGCCGCATGGCTTTCCGGCTGCGTGGCACTGCTGCTGCGCATCTACGAGGATGCCGGGCACAACGTGCCCTCGGATCTGTCCCCGCTGCTGATGCATCTGGAGAGATTCACCGATGCCGTCTACGAGGACATCGAACGCCTGAACGCCCTCGAACTGGAAATCTCCAACCATATCGATGAGTTCCGCGAGCAGCACATCACCTGTGGCGACCTGCTGGAAAAGGCCGTCATGATGATGCTCTACGGCATCAAGGTCTGCATGCAGATGCATATGGAGCCACGGGAGATCACGCGCCATGTGGCCGCATCGATGCTGCACAACATCGGCATGGCCCTGATCCTGGTCGACACCCGTCTGAAGGAGAGCACGCTGAGCGATGTCGAGCGCGCCCTGATCCGCAGGACGCCCGAGAAGAGCGTCGAATACCTCAAGGATTGCAGCATCACGGACCCGGTGCTGCTGCAGGCCGCCGAGCAGGCGCAGGAGCGCTTCGACGGCAGCGGCCCGCACGGGCTGTCCGGCAGCGATATCGCGCTCAGCGCCAGGATCACCGGCCTGCTGTCGATGTTCGAGGCGCTGGTGCATTTCCGCGCCTACCGGGAACGGCTGTTGCCGCGCGATGCCATCCGGGAGCTGGTGAACCGCTACAAGAACCAGTTCGACCCGGCGATCCTGAAGGTACTGATCGAATCCGTATCCCTCTATCCCGTCGGCACCTATGTCCAGCTCAATTCGGGTGATGTCGGACAGGTGATCCGCGTCCAGCCCCGCCTTCCGCTGCGCCCCCGCATCCTGCTGACGCTGGACAAGCACGGGAAAAAGATCCAGCCGCGCGAGGTCGACCTGCGCGAACAGCCGAACCTGATGGTGCAGCGCTGCATGTACGCGGCAGGGCTGGCATCGCTGAAACAGGACGAGGACAGGGGCTGATGGAATTCGACGACAATACGCCCCTTCCGATCAAAAAGGAGGCGAAGGCCAAGAGCGCGGATGACCAGTTGGAGGTCTACGGGGATCTGGTGAAGATCTATCCGGACAACCTCGGGTATCTGCGCCGGTATGCGGAACTGCTGCTCGAGGCCCGCCGGGCCACCACGGCCACCGAGGTGCTGCGCCGCCTGCATCAGCTGCTGATCGAGCAGCATCAGGACGACAAGGCCCGCCAGCTGATCCGCGAGTTCCCCATCATCGGCAAGGTGATCGCTCCCCAGGAGGAGATGGAAGACCCGATGACGCAGATGCTCGAGGGCAGCATGGGGCGCCTGTGGACACTGGCCAACCAGCGCAAGGTGCGCGAGGGGCACCATATCTGCCACGAGGGGGAGTACGGAGACACGCTGTTCCTCGTGATCAAGGGCGAGGTGGCCGTGTTCAAGAAGGACGAACGCGGCCGCGCCATCCTGCTCAACCTGATCAAGGACGGCGACATCTTCGGGGAAGGCGCATTCCTCAACCCCGGTCCGCGCGGGGCCGACGTCGTGGCCAACAAGGACAGCGTCATCCTCGAGCTGCCCCGCAAAAAGACCATGGAGTTCATCCTCAACCATCCCCACCTGCAGCAGAACCTCGAGATCAAGGCGGAGCTTCGCTACATGACCGGACTGATCTCCGTCAACGGCGTGCTGCGGGACATCCCCATGCACATGCGCCAGCACCTGGCCGGCGAGGCCCGCATCAAGCACTACGCGGCCAAGACCATCATCCACCGCGCCGGCGAGGAGCTGACGGAGGTGGACATGCTGCTGCGCGGCAAGGCGGCGTATGTCATGCAAAGCAGCAGCGGGGAACGCGCCATCCTCGAACCGTTGCGCATCGGCGAGCTGATCGGCGATACATCGGCCCTGTTCAAGGCCTCGTGCCCGGCCGACCTGATGGCCCTGGAGCACGTGTCGATGGCGCACATCCCGTATGGCGCGTTCAAGAACGTGGTCGAGGCCTATCCCCCGTTGCGGGAGGATCTGTTCCGCCATGCACAGGCACAGCGTGCCCGCTTCATGCGCAAGGTCAGCAGGCAGACCCGTGGCTGAGCCCTCCGATCAGGATGCGCTGTCGCGCAAGGCGGCGATGTATCAGCAGCTGACCCTGGTCTATCCGGAGGATACGCGCTATCCGCGCCGGTACGCGGAGCTTCTGTTGCAGCTCGGGCAGGATATCAAGGCCAAGATGGTCCTGGACAGGCTGCGCAAGCGTTTCGAGGAGCTCGACCGCCTGGATGACGCCCACGCCCTCGAACAGCTTCAGCAGCTGATCGGCGGTACCGACGAAACGCAACCGCCGGCGACCACCAGCCCCCTGCTCCCCTACACCAGCAACAAGAGCTGGCCAATGTTCGGCGAGCACCCGAAACAGGTCGAGATCAGCGAGGGCAGCTACCTGATCCACAAGGGCGAAACCGACGAACACGTCTACGTGTTGCTGGAAGGCGAGTTGTCGATCTGGCTGCCCGGCACGGACGGCAAGCCGGCCACGCTGGTCGACATCCTCAGGAAGGATCAGACCGTCGGTGAGGGCGCGATCCTCGACGGCGCCCCGCGCAATGCCGACATCCTGGCCAACAGCGATTCCATCCTGGTCAAATTCACCCCGAAGATGATCACCCGGCTGTTCCTCGACCACCCGGAGATCGAGATATCGGTGCGCAACGAGCATGATATCCGCCAGCGCATGCTGATGCTCAGCAGCACCCCCATCATGACCACCGTGCCCGCCACGCTGCGCCGGACCCTGGCGGAACGGGCGCAAACCAGGCGCTACAAGATGTTCGAGCTGATCACCGAGGCGGGCAAGCCCATCCGCGAGGTCGGATTCATGATCTCCGGCAAGGCCCGCCGCATGACCGACGACAAGGAGGGCAACAGCCACCTGTTCGACTCCCTGAAGGCGGGGCAGATGATCGCCAACGAGGCGGCATTGCTGACAGGTTCCGTGCTCGGCTCCGATACCTTCCTGACCTCGATCGTCGCCATGGAGGACTGCGTCGTGCTGACCCTGCCGATCGATACCTTCCGTCAGGCGATGGATGCCCACCCGCCGCTGCTGGCCGCGATGCTGCGCCAGGCGAGCCATTCCCTGACGGACACCATCCAGGTCATCAACAAGATCAACCGCAACCCGCCGGAAAAATAGTCCGCATCAGCCGGATGGCGGCCGGCGGATCAGGTCGTGGACCGACACCACCCGGTCGATGAACAGGATGCCGTCCAGGTGATCAACCTCGTGCTGGATGACACGGGCCTCGAACCCCGAGGTATTGAGTTGCTGCCACTGCCCCGATGCATCCTGGTAGCGGACGG
>DATLWN010000135.1:0-1862 GCA_035576305.1 Mariprofundaceae bacterium | reverse complement strand
GCTGTCCCTGTCGAGGATGGGGACGCACATCATCCCCGCCATGCCCGGTTTCTATCACCGGCCCCAGAGTATCGATGACATGGTCGATTTCGTCGTGGATCGCGTCCTCGATCATCTCGGCATTTCGGATGGGAGCATTCGCCGATGGGGCGATTGATGCCACTGATCCTTGTTGCAGGGCTGTCGGGCTGTGCGGCGATGACCACGGTGGCGGCCATTCCGGGCGTCATGATCGAGGGCGTGGTCAACATGTTCCAGGGCCAGGAACGCAGCATGCCGGTGGACATGCGTACGGCCCTGGTGGCCACGCAACAGGGCCTGCGCGTCACGCGTCTGGATGTCGATGTGCTTGAGCCGGTCAAGGACGGTTATTACATCGCATTCGGCAATGACAAGCTCGATGGCCAGTTGCAGCTGACGCCGCAGACGCCGATGCTGACAACCATGGATATCAAGGTCCACCATGGGATGAGCCGCGAGGAATCGGTCGAGAAGACACTGATGGACCAGATCCAGAATGCCTCCACCCATGTATCGAGCAGGCAGAGCTTCGACTTCAAGGGGTATGGCGATATCCGCTCCCAGCCGGAAAAGGGCGCCAAACGGCTCGGCTGGTATCGGCAAAGGGCTAAGCTGGAGGTGAAGGCATCGCGCCAGAAAGGGTGGCTCAGCATCAAGATGCCTTCCGGCGCCGACGGCTTCGTGGAAGGCGAGCTGCCGGCGGTCGCCGGCAAGAATTAGGGCACGGGAGGCAGGTATGGCTGTGGATCAGGCAATTCTGGATGATATCGCCGGCAAGATCGCCGGGGGATTGCGAATGCTCGGTGGCTTCAGGCAGGAAGCGGAATCCCAGGTGCGTGCGGTTGTGGAAGGGGCGTTGGCGCATTTCGATGTGGTAACCAACGAGCGCATGCAGGTGCAGGAGGCCTTGCTGGCCAGGGCCCGTGAGGAGATGACCTCGCTCGAATCCCGGATCAAGGCGCTCGAGGCGAGGCTCAAGGATCTCGAGTCCGGGGGCTGACGGTGCTGTCCCGCCTCCTTTCTGCCTCGTTGCGGGGATTGGATGCCGAGGCGGTGGATGTGGAGGTCGACCTGTCCCGAGGACTGCCCAGTTGGAATATGGTCGGCCTGCCGGAGGCGGCGGTCCGTGAGGCGCGGGATCGGGTACGCGCCGCCCTGCTGAACGGCGGGTTCGAATTTCCGTTGCGGCATATCACCGTCAATCTGGCACCTGCGGACCGGCGCAAGGACGGCTCGCATTTTGACCTGCCGGTGGCCATCGGCCTGCTGCTGGCTTCCGGCCAGCTGACCATGCGGGAAAACGCCCCTCTGCCCCTGCTGGTTGGGGAACTGGCCCTGGATGGCCGGATCAACGCCGTGGCCGGGGTATTGCCGCTGGCGCTGTTTGCGCGCCTGCAGGGGCTGGAGGCCATCGTCGTGCCGGCGGACAATGCCGCCGAGGCCTCGGCGGTGGAGGGGCTGACCGTCTATGCCGCGAAGCATCTGCTGGACGTGGTCCGGCATCTGTCGGGCAGAGACGAGATGCAACCTTTTGCGGGCGAGACGGAGGAAGATGGTTCACGTGCCCCCTTGCCCGATCTGGCGGATATCCGCGGGCAGCATCAGGCGCGGCGGGCACTGGAGATCGCCGCAGCCGGGGGCCATCACCTGTTGCTCATCGGTTCGCCGGGGGTGGGCAAGAGCATGCTGGCCAGCCGCCTGCCCGGCATCCTGCCGCCACTGACACCCGCGCAACGGCTCGATGTGGCCCGCATCTACAGCGTGGCGGGCGAAGCGGGGCGTTCCCCCTTGTCATCCGCACCGCCATTCCGGGCACCGCACCACTCGGCCTCCGACGTGGC
>DATLWN010000134.1:0-1940 GCA_035576305.1 Mariprofundaceae bacterium | reverse complement strand
GGATCGCCTCGAATCCCGCCGTCACGCCGCCGCCACCGCCCGCACCGAGGCGGCGATGCCGCGGAACAGCGCCGGGTCCTTGGCCACCTTGGCCATCAGCAGCGCCCCCTCGAACAGGGCGAAGACCTGCTCAGCCCGCCGGTGCATGTCCCCCGGCGGGATGTCGCGGTCTTCCCCGGCCCGCTGCAGGGCCGCTTCGATGTAATCGCAATGGCGCGCGAACACCCGCTGCACGGCCTGGCGGATCGCCTCGTCGACGTTGGCCATCTCCTGGCCCAGGTTGCCGAACGGACACCCCAGATACAGGCCCCGGCTCTTCAGGTTCGCGCCCTGGATCTCGTCGACCCTGTCGATCAGCCGCTCGAGCTGCGCCATGCCGCCCTCGTCGCTGCCGAAGATGGGCGCGAAGACGGCCTGCTCGGTGTGGCGCCAGGCCGCGTCGATGGCGGCGGCGGCCAGATCGGCCTTCGAACGGAAGAAATGGTAGAAGCTGCCCTTGCGGATGCCGGCCTTGCGGCACAGCTCGTCCACGCTGGTCCCCTGGTAGCTGCGCTCCCACAGCAGGTGAACGGCCGTGTTGAGCAGGCGCTCGTGCGTGCCGCGTTCAGCGTCGGCCATGCCGTCCCCCTTGCACCGGTCGCATGCCGCCATCATGCCGCATGTCTACCGACCGGTCAATTTGTATTTGTCCGACCAGTCAACTAATGCTGAGGCATGCGGCGGCTAGTCGCAGCCGTAGCCGTGCTGGGCCAGGCCCTCCTCGAGGTAGAAGGCGACCTCGGGATGGGCCAGCAGGTAGGACGGTGTATGGTCGCTGCGCGCGACCGCGGCATCGGCCAGGGCCGTGCTCCAGTCCTCCAGCACATAATCGCCGCGGCCCAGCCACATCAGGGCCACCAGTTCGTCCATCTCGTCGTCGTTCAGGGCGTTGATGGCCGCGCTCGCCTCCTGCAGCGTCGGGTCGCCGGCGTGGTCGGCCAGCACCTGCCTGGCCCAGTTCTCCGACGGACTGTCCGGGAACGGCTCCGGGATCACGACCTCCTCCTTGGCCTGGAACTCGCGCGCCTTGGCGATGATGTAGCAGACGGTCTCCAGATCGATGTTCAGCATGCGCGCCTCCTGGGGCAGAATGCATCCCTATCCATGAACTTAGACCGCCGATCCCCGCACGCGCCATGCCGCGCCGGCGCCGGCTGTGACCTTCAGACACGCCCCGCCACGCGGGCATTCGAAAGTGCTTGCAATCTCCGCGGGCATTGGAACTATTGGCAGGGTATACGTATACTTGCGTAGTGATTCTTTTGCTTGCCCGGGCGACGGGTTTGGGAGACCCATGATCGAAATCTCGCAACGGCTGAGACGGCTGAAGGCGTCCTGGCAGGGTCTCGACAACAGGCCCGACGACCTGGCCTGCCTGGGCCTGCCCGGCAAGGACAGCCGCTACATCGAGGATCTGATCGACCAGCTGGTGCGCATGTCCGGACAGCTCGAGGGCGGCGCCGATGACGACCTGGCGATGACGCGCGCCCTGTGCGAATCGCTGCTGAAGCAGGCCGAGGCCTTCTTCTCGCCGGACAGCAGCATCAGCTATCCCAGCATGCGCATGCTCAGCTTCGTGACGCTGCTGCAGCAGCTCAGGACCACGCTCAGGGCGCATCTGGCCGATGCCGCCGCCACCGGACGCTCGGACCGGGTGGCCTGAAGGCGCCACCCCAAAGCCCAACATGACGCGACAACTCGCCTGGCTCGCCCTGGCGCTGGCACTGTGGCCGCTGACGGCCGTGGCCGCCGGGCGCGCCGTGGTGCTCGATGACACGAGCGAGCTGCGCCAGGGCTACTGCGAGGGCACCGTCACCGGCGCCGCCGGCGGCATGACGACGCTGGCCATCGAGGCCTGCCAGGACGGCGGCATCCCCGGCATCGCCCCGGGCCAGACGCAC
>DATLWN010000133.1:0-1588 GCA_035576305.1 Mariprofundaceae bacterium | reverse complement strand
CGATGCTGATCGGCCTCGAGACGCGCCCGCTCGACGGCGACGGCCTGCGCGAGCTGCTGCCCGACACCGACCTGTTGATCGGGGCGGCGCTGATCGCCGGCGAACATGCCCCGCATCTGCTCGACCGGGCCATGATCGCATCGATGCCCGAGGGCGCCGTGTTCGTCGACGTGTCCATCGACCAGGGCGGCATCAGCGAGACCAGCCGGCCCACCAGCTTCGAGGCCCCGGCCTATGTCGAGGCGGGCGTGATCCATTGCTGCCTGCCGAACCTGCCGGCGGCGGTGCCGCTGTCGAGCACGCAGGCCCTGACGCACGCCACCTTTCCCTACGTGCAGATGCTGGCGGGGGGCATCGAGGCGGTACTTTCCCGCAACGCCGCACTGCGGCACGGCATCAATGTCTGGGACGGCGCCATCCGGCACGCGGCCGTGGCCGATGCGCTCGGCCTGCCCTATGTGCCCTGGGAGGGCGCGAGGGTCTGATTTCGCCCCCGCGGCGCGCTTTCTCCGGGCCGTTCTCTCGGCTATCATTCGCCGACCGTGCGGGTAGGCTTCGAGCTTGCCCGTTTTCATGTGTGCCGGCCCGGTGCCCGGATGCCGGGCGCTGACGCGAAAAGGAAGAGGAACTGCATGCCAAGGCGAACCGATATCGAATCCGTTCTCATCCTCGGTGCCGGCCCGATCGTCATCGGCCAGGCCTGCGAGTTCGACTACTCCGGCGTGCAGGCCTGCAAGGCGCTGAAGGAGGAGGGCTACCGGGTGATCCTGGTCAACTCGAATCCGGCCACGATCATGACCGACCCCGAGTTCGCCGATGCCACCTATATCGAGCCCGTGACCTGGGAGGTCGTGGCGCGCATCATCGACAAGGAACGGCCGGATGCCATCCTGCCGACGATGGGCGGCCAGACCGCGCTGAACACGGCCATGGAGCTGCACAAGGAGGGGATCCTCGACAAATACGGCGTGCAGCTGATCGGGGCGCAGCCGGACGCCATCGACAAGGCCGAGGACCGCGAGCGCTTCAAGGAGGCGATGGAATCCATCGGCCTGGAGTGCGCGCGCGGCGGCTTCGCCTACACCATCGACGAGGCGCGCGAGCTGGCGCGCGAGATCGGCAGCTTCCCGCTGATCATCCGCCCGTCGTTCACGCTCGGTGGCACCGGCGGCGGCATCGCCTACAATCCGGAGGAATTCGAGCAGATCGCGCAATCCGGCATCGATGCCAGCCCGACCGACGAGATCCTGATCGAGGAGTCCATCATCGGCTGGAAGGAATTCGAGATGGAGGTGATGCGCGACAGGAACGACAACTGCGTGATCATCTGCTCCATCGAGAACGTCGACGCCATGGGCGTGCACACCGGCGACTCGATCACCGTGGCCCCGGCCCAGACCCTGACCGACAAGGAATACCAGCGCATGCGCGACGCCTCGGTGGCCTGCCTGCGCGAGATCGGCGTGGAGACCGGCGGCTCCAACGTGCAGTTCGCGGTCGATCCCGACAGCGGGCGCCTGATCGTCATCGAGATGAACCCGCGCGTGTCGCGCTCCTCGGCGCTAGCCTCGAAGGCCACCGGCTTCCC
>DATLWN010000132.1:0-2300 GCA_035576305.1 Mariprofundaceae bacterium | reverse complement strand
GCATGGCCACGCCCTGCACGGTGAAGGCGTAGGGCGGATAGCGCCGCCCACCCCATTGACTTGAGGTGCCAAAATGGCGCCTCAAGGCATCGAATTCCTCCTTGTTTAGCTGGAACATGAAATCATCAGGAAACCGATCCGGATTTCTCCTGACAGCCCGCGTCAACGCCTTGGTTTCCACGCCGTAAAGCTCGGCCAGATCAGCATCGAGCATCACCCTCTCCTTGCGGATCAGAAGGATCGCACGATGGATTCTCTCGACGGGAAGCATGGCATCCTTGGACATGTCGACTGCCCCTTGGTCCCCGATACCCATGGACAGTTATCAGCTTAGCCGATTATGCCGACGGTTTTACTGGAGGGCGTATGTTCTTGAAATCCCGCCCCGCCCGGGATCAGTCCGCGCGCAGCGGGCTGGACTCGATGTGCCGGCTGAACAGGTCCATCAGCTCGGGGTCGAACTTGCTGCCGGTCTCGCCGTGCATGATGGCCATGATCTCGCCGTGCGCGCGGGGCGCGTGGTAGGCACGCGTCACGGCCATGGCGTCGTAGCTGTCGGCGATGGCGATGATGCGCGCGGCCAGCGGGATGTCCTCGCCGGCGAGGCCGTCGGGATAGCCGCCGCCGTCGAAATACTCGTGGTGATGGCGGATGGCGCGCGCCACGTCGACGACGGCCTGCCCGCTCATGCCCGAGGAGAGCATGATCTGCTCGCCGATCTCCGAGTGCCGCTTGATCGTGGCCCATTCCTCGGCGTCGAGCCTGCCGGGCTTCTGCAGGATCTGGTCCGGGATGCCGATCTTGCCGACGTCGTGGAAGGTCGAGGCCATCTTCAGCACCGCCAGATCGTGCTCGCCGGCATCGCAGTCGGCGACGATCATCAGCGACAGGTCGCGCACGCGCTCGGAATGCACCAGGGTCAGCATGTCGCGATAGCCGAGCGCCGCGGACAGCGAACGGTGGTAACCGAACATCGCCTCGAAGGCGCCAGCCTGCGGATCCATGCAGTCCCCCCTCCATCCTGTCGGGAATTCAAAACAGTCAGATAGACGATGCCGCCCGCGATTACAACCTGCCCGATGCTACGGGTTTAGCGCCGCCGGATCGGCTATAATTCCGGTAGGGCCAGCCGGCAACGGATCCGGCCCTGGCCGCGGGACCGCGGCACACCGATGGAGGTTCACCATGCAGGTTTCTCCGCAGATCACCTTCCGCAACATGGAACCGTCCGCAGCCCTGGAGGCGGCGGTGCACGACAAGATGGGCAAGATGGAGCAGTTCTACGACCGCATCACCGCCTGCCACGTCGTGATCGAGGCGCCGCACCGGCGCCATCACCAGGGCAGGCTGTACAGCGTGCACATCGACATCACGCTGCCGCAGGGCAAGATCGTGGTCAGCCACGACCCGCAGGACAAGCACGCGCACGAGGACGTGTACGTGGCGCTGCGCGACGCCTTCAACGCCGCCTACCGGCAGCTGGAGGACTACCAGCGCCGCCAGCGCGGCGACACCCGCGATGGACGGCAGACGCCGCCGCTGGGCGACCTGATGTCCTGACATCCCGGCAAGCCCCCGGTGCGCCGCGCCGGGGGCGAAGCTTTCGATTGCATATTGTCCGCCCAGGTCCTATACATGCCCCGTCATGTCGACGGACAATACCACCCCATCTGGACAGACGATGATACAGCACATCTTTGACATGCCGACCATGCACGACGCGCCATCGGACCCCTGTCTGATGGTGATCTTCGGCGCCTCGGGCGACCTGACCAAGCGCCTGCTCGTGCCCTCGCTGTTCAACCTGTATTGCGACGGGCTGCTGCCGGAGGCCTTCGCCATCCTCGGCATGGCCATGGACGACTACGACGACGAGGGCTTCCGCGCCAAGATGAACGCGGACGTGCGCGCCTACCTGCGCCGCAGCGGCGGCTTCGACGAGGAGGCCTGGGGCCGCTTCTCCGCCAACATCCATTACCAGCAGGGGGACTTCGACGATGCGGAGGCCTTCCGGCAGCTCGCGCGGCAGCTGCAGGCGCTCGACGCGCGCCACGCGACCTCCGGCAACATCCTGTTTTACATGGCCACGCCGCCGTCGGTGTTCAACATGATCTCGTCCGGTCTGCATGCCGTGAACCTGCAGGACAGCGAGAACGGCTGGCGGCGCATCATCGTCGAGAAGCCGTTCGGCTCGGACCTGGCCTCGGCCCGGGAGCTCAACCGCGAGATCCTGTCCTTCTGGCGCGAGGACCAGATCTTCCGCATCGACCATTACCTCGGCAAGGAGCCGGTGCAGAACC
>DATLWN010000131.1:0-2644 GCA_035576305.1 Mariprofundaceae bacterium | reverse complement strand
ATCCGTGTTTCCGAAGCCGGTCAGGATGGCATGTCCAATCTGGAGACCGACGAGGCGCGTGCCATCTACCCGAATGTCGAGGCGCTCGGCTATGTGGTGCAGATGCATCACGTACTGCAACCGATGCACGACACCCTGCCGGAGAATGTCGAGCTGCTGGCACCGGCTTCGGTGAAGAAGCTGGTGAACGATGCAGCATCGGTGACCGTGACACTGCAGACCGATACCGGCGAGCGGCAGCTCACTGCACGCCTGCTGGTCGGCGCCGACGGTACCGACAGCCGTATCCGCTCGCTGGCCGGCATCAGCTGTTGCGGCTGGGACCACAATCGTTTCGGTCTGGTCGCTTCGGTGACCACGGCGCACGGTCATCATGATACCGCCTACGAGTGTTTCCGGTCGACAGGTCCGCTGGCCTTCCTGCCGCTGGCCGATGGCCGCTTCTCCATCGTCTGGTCGCTGACGCCGCGCGAGGCGGCCGATCTGATGCGGCGCAGCGATGCGGAATTCATCGCGGCACTCGAGAGCGCGGCGGGGCCTTTGGCGCGCGGCCGGCTTGGGCGCGTGATGGGCTTAAACAAGCGCGCCTGCTATGCGCTGGAGTCGAGCGTGGCGAAAACCTTCGTCAAGGGACGCATCGTGCTGGCCGGCAATGCCGCCCATACGCTGCATCCGGTGGCCGGGCAGGGGATGAATCTCGGCCTGCGCGACGTGGCCGTGCTGGCCGACGTGCTGGCACGGGCCCGGTCGATGGATGGGGATCCGGGCCAGCCGATCCTGCTGCAGGAGTACGCCGAGCGGCGGCGCCTCGATACGGCGGCGGTGGTCGGATTTACCGAAAGCTTGCTGCACATGTTCGAGCCCGATCTTTTCCCGGCCGGCTGGCTGCGTTCCCGTGGCCTGGAAGCACTCGAACAGGTCGGGCCGCTGCGCCGCTTCCTGCTTGGCCAGGCGGCCGGTCTCGGTCAGTTGCCGGGTCTTCGGTTGCACGGGGCAGGGGGGAATCAGTCATGACGACAGCCAGGGCACAGGCATGGGATGCCGATGTGATCATCGTCGGCGGCGGCATGGTGGGGCTGGCACTGGCGGCGGCGCTGAAGAACACGCCGTTTTCGGTGCTGGTGATGGAGCGTGCCTTTGCCGAGCCGCGGCTGTCGCTGGGCCGCGACATGCGCGTCAGCGCCCTGGTGGCCGGTACCGCCAACATGTTGGCCGGCATCGGGGTCTGGCCGTATCTGGAGCACCAGGCCGGCCCGATCCGCGCCATGCGCGTCTGGGACGACCAGGAGGATGGCGGCATCCGCTTCGAGGCAGGGGAGATCGGTGAAGAGGCACTCGGTTACATCGTCGAGAACTCGGTGCTGGTCGAGGCGCTGCACCGAACGCTTGCGGATGCGGAGAACGTGCATCTGGAGTGCCCGGTCGAGGTTGCCGGGGCCAACTGGCTCGAGGACCATGCCGAACTGAAGCTGGCCGACGGACGGGTGCTTCGCACGCCGCTGCTTGTCGGTGCCGACGGTGGCCGCTCCTGGCTGCGCGAGCAGGCGTCGATCCACGAATACGGCCATCCCTATCATCAGAAGGGGATCGTCGCGACGGTGAAAACCCGCCTGCCGCACCGGCAGACGGCCTACCAGCGCTTCATGCCGACCGGCCCCCTGGCCTTTTTGCCGCTGACCGACAATCTGATCTCCATTGTCTGGAGTGCCGAGGACCATGAAGCCGAGCGGCTGATGGCCCTCTCCGAAAAGCAGTTCGCCGACGAGCTTTACCTCGCCTTCGGGCCGCTGCTCGGCGACATCGAGGCGGTCGGCGAGCGCGGCGCCTTTCCGCTCAGGCTGAATCTGTCGGCGCACATGGCGCGCGAGCGGCTGGCTTTGATCGGCGATGCGGCCCATCAGATCCATCCGCTGGCGGGGCTGGGTGTGAATCTCGGCCTGCGCGACGCGATGGTGCTCGCACAGCAGCTGATGGACGCCCGCCGCTTCGGCGAGGACTGGGGACAGATGGATGTGCTGTCACGCTTCATGAAGCAGCGCATGCCCGACATCCTCTCCGTGATGGGGGCGATGGACGGCTTCCACTACCTCTTCACCAGCCAGCTGCCGGGGTTGGCCAAGCTGCGCGGGCTCGGCATGCGGCTGGTCGGCAACAGCGGGCCGCTGAAGCGGATGCTGATGCGCAACTCGACGGGACTCACGCTGCCGGTTCCGAAACAAATCAGCTAGTCTCTGCCCTCCATGTCCGCCAACGTGATTCATATCCTGGCACCGCAGGTAGCCAACCAGATTGCCGCCGGCGAGGTGGTTGAGCGGCCGGCCTCGGTGGTCAAGGAACTGGTCGAGAACAGCCTCGATGCCGGCGCCAGCCGAATTTCTGTGCGCGTCTGGCAGGCCGGCAAGAAGCGCATCGAGGTGGAGGACGACGGTTTCGGCATGTCGCGCGACGACGCGCTGCTCGCCATCCGGCGCCACGCCACCAGCAAGATATCCACCTCCGACGATTTGCACCGCATCGCCAGCCACGGCTTCCGCGGCGAGGCTTTGCCCTCCATCGCCTCGGTATCGCGCTTTCGCCTCTATACCGCGCTGGCCGGTGAAGCGGAGGGGACGGAGGTGCGCGTCGACGGCGGCGGTGCGGCCGA
>DATLWN010000130.1:0-4079 GCA_035576305.1 Mariprofundaceae bacterium | reverse complement strand
ACGAGACCCGCCGTCGCCTGGGTTTTGTCGAAATGGGGGAGATTATCGCGGGCTTTGCAGCTGCGATGAACGACGACTTCAACGCTCCGGAGGCCCTGGCCGAGCTGTTCGATGTTTCGCGCGCCATCAACAAGGGCCTGGATGCGGGCGAGGATATCTCGGCGCTGGCGGGCAGCTTCACCGCCATGTGCGAGCTCTTGGGCATCGTGCAGCAGGAACCGTCCCGCTGGTTCCAGGGGGACGATGCCGATGCCGCACGCATCGAGGCGCTGATCGCCGAGCGGACCAAAGCGCGGGCGAAGCGCGATTTCGCGCGGGCCGATGCCGTGCGGGACGAACTTGCGGCCATGGGTATCGTGCTCGAAGATACGGTTGGGGGGACGAGTTGGAAGAGGGTCAGATAAGGATGCGCTTCGTCAAACCGTATTGCCTGTGGTTCACCGGCCTGTCCGGTGCCGGCAAGAGCACGGTCAGCCACGCCGTCTACGAGCGCCTGCATGCCATGGGATTGACCCAGGTCGAGCTGCTCGACGGCGACGTGGTGCGCACGCACCTGACCAAGGGCCTGGGCTTCTCGAAGGAGGATCGCGACACCAACGTGCTGCGCATCGGCTGGGTGTGCCAGCTGCTGGTCAGGCACGGGGCGGCGGCGATCACGGCGGCGATCTCGCCGTACCGGGCGACGCGCGACGAGGTGCGGGCGATGGTGGAACAGGCGGGCGGGCCCGGCAGCTTCATCGAGGTGCATGTCAATGCCAGCGTCGAGGCCTGCGCCCGCCGCGATGTGAAGGGGCTGTATGCCAAGGCCATCAATGGCGATATCCCGCAGTTCACCGGGGTAAGCGATCCGTACGAGGCCCCAAGGCATGCCGAGATCGTGCTCCATACCGAGAGCGAGACCCTTGATCAAAGCACCGGCAAGGTGCTGGATTATCTCAGGGACCACGGATACATCGGGGAGGCGCTGTGAGCGGAAATCGGAAGCATCCGGTGCAGGCGGTGATCCTGGCCGGCGGCTCGGGCAGCCGGCTGTGGCCATTGTCCCGCCAGCAGCTGCCCAAGCAGTTTCTGAGCCTGGACGGCGAGGCCAGCCTGCTCGATGCCACGGTGCGTCGCCTGCATCCCCTGATCGGGGCGGGCGATGTGTGGGTGGTGACCGGCCAGGCGCTGGCGAGCGGCGAGGCCTTCGATTCGCTGCAGGGATACCGGCGGGTGCTGGAGCCGGTCGGACGCAACACCGCGCCGGCCATTGCCATCGCCGCGGCGCTGTTGCAGGACGAGCTGCAGGCCGATCCGGTGATGGTGGTGCTGCCGGCCGATCACATCATCAAGCATGAGCAGGAATTCCAGCGCCGGCTGCAGACCGCCATCGCTGCGGCGGCGGCGGGGAATCTGGTGACCTTCGGCATCACCCCGACGCGCCCGGACACGGGCTTCGGCTATATCGAGGCCGAGGGGGGCGGGCAGGATGTGCTGAAGGTTAGGCGCTTCACCGAGAAGCCCGATGTGGCCAGCGCGGAGGCCTTCGTGGCCAGCGGCCGCTACTACTGGAATTCGGGCATGTTCGTGTGGAAGGCATCCGCTATTTTGGGGGAGCTTGAGAAGCATTTGCCCGAGGTGGCGGCTGTGTTGGGTGAGATGCGGGAGGCATGGCGGCAGGGCACGCCGTGGCAACAGGTCATCAGCCGCGAGTTCGCGCGCATGCCGGATATCTCGATCGACTACGGCGTGCTGGAACGTTCCGATCGGGTCAGCCTGGTGCCGTGCGACATCGGCTGGTCGGACGTCGGCAGCTGGGATGCCGTGCACGAGATCGCCGACAAGGATGCCGACGGCAATGCCGTCTCCGGCAATGTGCTGGCTATCGATTGCCGCGATTCGCTGCTGCGCAGCCAGCATCGGCTGATCGCAGCGATCGGCCTGACGGATGTGGTCGCCGTGGAGACCGCGGATGCCATCCTGCTCGTGCGCCGCGGCGAGAGCCAGCGGGTGCGCGAGATCGTCGATGCCCTGAAATTGCGTGGCGGCACGGAGCATATCGAACACCTGACCGTCAAACGCCCATGGGGCAGCTATACGGTGCTGGAGGACCGGGCCAGCGGCTACAAGCTCAAGCGCATCGAGGTCAAGCCGGGGCATTCGCTGAGCCTGCAGAGCCACCAGCACCGCTCCGAGCACTGGGTGGTGGTGTCGGGCACGGCCACCGTGACGCGCGACGGCGAGACCTACACGGTGGCGAAGAACGAGAGCACCTACATCCCGATCGGCATGCGCCACCGACTGGAGAACAAGGGCAAGGTACCGCTGCACATCGTCGAGGTGCAGGTCGGCGAATACCTGGGTGAGGACGATATCGAACGCTTCGATGACCGCTATGGCAGGAATGACGGATAGACGCGTCGCCGTCGTCGGCCTGGGTTATGTGGGACTGCCCCTGGCCCTGGCCTTCGGCCGCGTGATGCCGACCATCGGCTTCGATATCTCTGAACACAAGATCGCCGCCTACGGGGAAGGGCATGATCCGGCCGCGGAGATGCCAGACGAGGCCTTTTTGGCTTCACAGGAACTGGAGTTCACGACGGATGCCGCGCGCCTCGGCGAGGCGGATTTCATCGTCGTGGCGGTGCAGACACCTGTGGACAATGCGCACCATCCAGACCTGACGCCCGTGATCAAGGCCTCGGAAACGGTCGGCCGGTGCATGAAGCAAGGGGCGATCGTCATCTTCGAATCGACGGTGTATCCCGGCGTGACCGAGGAGGTCTGCGTGCCGGTGCTGGAACGGGAGTCCGGCCTGACGTGTGGAAACGATTTCAAGGTGGGCTATTCGCCGGAGCGCGTGAATCCGGGTGACAGGGTGCATACGCTGGAGAAGATCGTGAAGGTGGTGTCCGGCCAGGATGCCGATACGCTGGATCAGGTCGCCGGGCTTTACGAGCTGATCATTGAGGCCGGTGTGCACCGGGCGCCGTCGATCAGGGTGGCCGAGGCGGCGAAGGTGATCGAGAATACGCAACGGGACGTGAACATCGCCCTGGTCAACGAGCTGGCGCTGATCTTCCACAAGCTGGGCATCGATACCCGGGATGTGCTCGATGCGGCGGGCACGAAGTGGAACTTTCTGCCCTTCCGACCGGGGCTGGTTGGCGGTCACTGCATCGGTGTCGATCCCTATTACCTGACGCACCGTGCCGAGATCGCCGGCTTCCGCCCCGAGATCATCAAGGCGGCACGCCACATCAACGACGGCATGGGGCGCTGGCTGGCCGAACAAACGGTCGTGGAGATGATCCGGTCCGGCGCCACGGTGAAGGGGGCGCGGGTCGGGGTGCTGGGATTGACGTTCAAGGAGAACTGCGGCGATATCCGCAATTCCAGGGTGGTCGATACCATCCGGGAGTTGGAATCGTTGGGCCTGCAGGTATTGGTCCACGATCCCCTGGCCAGCCCTGAGGAGGCCGTGCATGAATACGGGATCCGGCTGGTTGGCTGGGAGGCCTTGCAGGATCTGGATGCGCTGATCCTGGCCGTGGCGCATCAGGCCTATATAGGCGCTGAAGACAGGATTCTCACTTGCTGCAAGCCGGGGTCACCGGTCATGGACGTGAAGTCGGTGCTCGCCGCTGACGAGGTTCGCAAGGCCGGCTTTCGCTTATGGCGCCTGTGACGAAGTTTCCGGGCATGCGCTGAGATTGCTTGACAGGCATGCCATAGGGCTGTTGGATGCGTTCACATCATGAACGAACCAAGTTTGGATGAGACGACACGCTACGACCTGCTGAAAACCCTGGCGGAAAATCCCAGCCTTTCCCAGCGGGATCTGGCGAATCGCCTGGGCATCAGTCTCGGCAAGGTCAACTTCTGCCTGAGGGCGCTGGTCGATAAGGGTTGCATCAAGGTCAATAACTTTCGCAACAGCGAGAACAAACTGGCCTATGCTTATTTGCTCACCCCCCGGGGAGTGGAGGAGAAGGCGAACATGACCGTGGCCTTTCTGCGCTACAAGATGCAGGAATACGACAGGTTGCGGGCGGAGATCGAGGCGCTGAGGCTCGAGGCGGAACAGAAGGGACTGATGG
>DATLWN010000129.1:0-6928 GCA_035576305.1 Mariprofundaceae bacterium | reverse complement strand
GTTTGATCGCCTCTTCGCGCCACGGCGCCGTCAGGGGATTGGTCAGGAAATTCTGGTTGACCTGGGTGATCCCCGTGCGGATGGCCGTGCCCGTGGGGCCGCGCCCCAGCTCCGTGTCCGCCCAGCTGATGCCGATGTTGTGCAGGTAGCCTTTCTCGATGCCGTATTGCGCCGCCGGCCGCACGCTCTTGGCCTCGTCGTGTTCCGCGTACCCCACCCAGGCCATGCGGTAACCGGCCGTATCGCAGATGATCCGACAGACGTCGTCCAGAAGTCCCTGCTCATCCGTCGCACGCATCATCACCTGGGCGCAGCCGCTGAAGGCACTCAGTTGGCGATTCAGCCGGTGCAGCATGCCCTCCGCCCGCTTGCGCTCGCCGAGGTCGCTGACCAGCGCCACGTTGAGCAGGCGCCCGCTCTCGCGGAAGGGGAAGATGCAGACCTCGGCCGGGAACACGCTGCCGTCCTTGCGCCGGCGGCGCGTTTCGAGGCGCGTGACCTTCCCCGCCGCGAACCATGACCCGATATCCTGCCGGGAGGGGGATGAGTCTCGGGCATCGAAGTCGTCCGGCTTCATGCCGATCAGCTCCTCGCGGGTATAGCCATGGACTTCGCAGGCCCGCCGGTTGACGTCCAGAACGGTCCCGTCCGAATCGTGCAGCAAATATGCGTCGGGCAGGTAATCCGCAAGGGCGCGGAATCCGGCCTCGCTGGCGCACAGCCTTCCCGCCGTTCCCCGCTCGTCCTCGGAATCCCGTGATTTACTCATGCCTTTCCTGCCCCATCGACCAATCATCCCTCCACGAACATGTCAAAATAGTTCAGGCCACCAAGTCAGGCAACTCGTAGCCGCTCATATATGCGGGGCTCCCTTTCATTCATCCCGTGTCATGGTAGAATTCTCAGTCCCATGTTCGAATTTTCCGTATCGCAACAAGGAACGACGCCATGAGCGACTGCCTCTTCTGCAAGATCGCCGCGGGCGACATCCCCTGCAACAAGATCGACGAGGATGATGCGTTCCTGGCCTTCCACGACATCCATCCCAAGGCGCCGGTGCATGCCCTGGTGATCCCGAAGCAGCATGTCGACACGCTGGCCGATGCAGACGATCCGGCCTTGCTCGGCGCCCTGATGGAGCGGGTCCGCCGGGTGGCCGAGATCCTGAACGTGGCGAATGCCGGCTATCGGGTGGTGATCAACGTACGCGACGGCGGCGGCCAGGAGATCTACCACCTGCACGCGCACATCCTGGGCGGCAAGCGCCTGCCGTTTTGACCCGACCCTCCCGCCCCCGTTCGCGGCTGACCCGGCTCGAACATGACCTCGCCGAGGTGCTGGGCGAAGAGACCCTCGGCCCGCTGCTGGCCATCACCCGCCTGCGCAAGACCTGGCCGGAGATCGTCGGCCCGATGATGGCCGCGCGCACCGAACCGGTGCGCATCGAGGATTATGCGGACGAGCACGGGCCTGGCCGCAGGCTGTGGGTGGCCGTGGACCATTCGACCATGGCCCAGCAGATCCGCATGTTGCGCGGCGACATCCTGCGCGCCTGCCGCACGCGCGCTCATACCGAAGGCCTGACACAGATCCGCACCCAGCTGCTGGCCGGTGCCGGCATCCGGCCGGATGCTTCGGGGCCACGCGCCGCGCCGGTACCCCTGCGCCTGCGCAAGGCCATTGCCCAATCGCTCAAGCAGATGGATAATGACAATCTTCGCCGGGCTATCTTCGAAGCCCGTGTGGCCCAGCTGGCCTATACCGATAGCCCCGAGTCCGCGAACCTGGAGGGCACGCCGTGAAGAAGATGCTGGCCATAGGCACGATCGCCATTGTCGGGGCCGCGCTGCTCCAGGTGGGATACGCCGAGGCCCGGCGTTTCGGCGGTGGCGCCAGCTTCGGCTATCACCGCACGGTCCCGCAGGCGCCAGCGGCCAGCTATTCCCCGCAGCGCACCCTCAACACGCCCGGCGCGGCCGCCCCCCGCCGCGGCCTGTTGGGTGCCATCGCCGGCCTGGCCGTCGGCGGCCTGATCGGCACCCTGCTGTTCGGCAGCGCCTTCCACGGCATCAACCTGTTCGACGTTCTGGTGATCGGCGGCATCCTGCTGGTGGTGCTCGCCCTGGTGCGTCACAAGGCGGGATCCATGATCTATGCCGGTCATCATTTCAGCAGCACGCCGATGGCGAACGGCTACGGCACCGCCTCCCCGCACCCGTCGGACGCCGATCGCAGCAGTGCCCCGGTCATCGACCGGGACTGGTTCCTGGACTCCGCCAAGCAGATCTTCGTGCGCATGCAGGCCGCCTGGGACGCCAAGGACATCACCGAGATCCGCCGTTTCTGCACCCCGGAGATCGTCTCGCACATCGAGGCGGATATGGCCACCCTGGGCGAGGGGCGCGCCCTGACCGAGGTGGCGACGCTGGATGCCGGGATAGCCGAGGCATGGCATGAATCCGGCTATGCATGGGCCGCCGTCAACTTCCGTGCCATGCTCCGCGAACAGAGCCTGGATGCCAGTGGTGCCCTGACCGGGGATATCCGGAACGAGATCAACGAGATCTGGATCTTCCGCCACGATCCGCGCACGGGCGATCCGACCTGGTTCCTGGCGGGTATCCAGCAGGCTGGCTGACGGCCCTGCGCGGACATGCATCCCGACCATCAGCCCGCCGCCATATGCGTCCCATGAGCGAAAAAATCCGGCCTCACCCGTGATCCCCTATGTCGAGATCGATGCCGCCTCCGACCGCGGCGCAACCCTGCGGCTCTACCAGCGCGGCGACGAATATTCGATCCGCGTGGACCGGCATGGTGAGCTGATGAACAGCCGCCTCCACCATTCGGAGGACGCCCTGGCGAAACTGGCCTGCGCCCATATCGCAGGGCGGGATGCCCCCCACCTGCTGGTGGGCGGCCTCGGCATGGGCTTCACGCTGGCCGCCGCACTCGCCCACACCGGCGATTCGGCACGCATCACGGTATCCGAGCTGGTGCCGGCCGTCGTGCGCTGGAACCGCGAGCATCTGGGCAAGCTGGCGGGCTTCCCGCTTCACGACGAACGCGTGCGGGTGATCGAGCAGGACGTCGGCAAGGTGATGCAGCAGGAGCAGAACGGCTTTGATGCCATCATGCTGGATGTCGACAACGGCCCGGACGGCTTCACCCGCGACGACAATGACGCGCTGTACGGCCTGCACGGGCTGAACCTCGCCTACGATGCGCTCAAGCCCGGCGGCGTGCTCACCGTATGGTCGGCCTTCACGGATACGGCATTCACCCAGCGCATGCTGAAGGTCGGGTTCCAGGTGGAGGAACGCCAGGTGCGCGCGCATTCGGCCAAGCGCGGCGCGAGGCACAACATCTGGATTGGCATCCGCTAGGCCTGCGGTCGTTCCCGTATCAACCGAACCGGTAGGCCGACACCGCCTTGCCGAGCATATGGTCCGCATAGCTGCGGCATCCCCGGTCATCGCCGGCCGCCCCGGCGGCGACGAACAGCGGCACCAGATGATCGCTTCTGGGATGACAGGCCCGGGCCCCGGGGGCCGTCTCCCACGCCACGAGAAGCCGATCGCGCTCCGCGGCATCGGGCTGCTCGACCGCTGCCGTCAGCCAGGCGTCGAAATCCTCGGCATCGCGGATGACCCGCTCCTGCATCGACATCAGCTGGCGCAGGTTGTGGTAGCTCAGCCCGCTGCCGACGATCAGCACGCCCTCGTCCCGGAGCGGTGCCAGGGCGCGGCCGAGTTCCAGATGGAATTCGGGGTCAAGGTTTCGGTGCAATGACAGCTGCACGATCGGCACATCGGCGCCGGGGTAGATCAGCATGAACGGGATGAACACCCCGTGATCGAACCCGCGCTGCGCGTCCTCGCCGGAATCGATACCCGCATGTGCCAGCAGTTCGCACACGCGTGCCGCCACCTCGGGTGAACCCGGCGCCGGATAGCGAAGCTGGTAGGTATGCTCGGGGAAGCCGTAGTAATCGAACAGCAGCGGCGGTTGGAGCCCGGTGTTCACGGTCGGCCGTGCCTCCTCCCAGTGGGCCGAGACCACCAGCACCGCCCGCGGCCGACGGCCGACGTCGGCGTCGATGCCGCGCAGATAGGCCTCCAGCCCGTCCCACATGCCGGGCGGTCCGAAGGCGGCTTCCATGAAGGGCCACGGACCGCCCCCGTGCGAGATGAACAGCGTCGGCAAGCGATTCCCGGATTCACTCATGATATCAACTCCTGTCCCGGCTCAAGCCGCCCGCGGCGCCAGCGTTTTCACCCGCTCGAGCGCACCGGCCAACGCCCTCCCGGCCGCCTCTGCACCGAAGGCCACGCCTTCGACGGCGATGATGTCGACATCATCCAGGCCGAGGAAACCGAGCACCGTCCTCAGGTAGGATTCCTGAAAATTATAGGCCTGCATCGCACCTTCCGAATAGATACCGCCCCTGGCCTCGACAAGGTACACCTTCTTGCCGCCCGCCAACCCTTCCGCACCGCTCTCGGTATAGCGGAACGTGCGGCCGGCGCGGGCCAGGTGGTCGATCCACGCCTTCAGGGTCGAGGGGATGCCGAAATTGATCATCGCCGAGGCGATGATGACGATGTCCGCCGCCAGCACCTCGTCCACCACCGCATCCGAGCGGCCAACCTCGGCACGCTGGACCGGGCTGCGCTCCTCGGCCGGCGTGGCGATGCCGGCGACGAACGCCTCGCCGATATGCGGCAGGGGTTCTCGGGCCAGGTCCCGGATGGTGAGCGCGGCGCCCGGAATGCCGGAATGCAACCTCTGTGCCAGGGCACGGGCAACACGCGTCGAATAGGAATCCTCGCCACGCGGGCTTGAGATCACGAGTAGGATGTTGGTCATCATATGCCTCCTGTTACCGGCGACAGCTGTGACAATGACAGATGCCTCTGGTAATTTTTTGTAACCGAGGGCAAAATAGTTACCTCTAAACAGGAGCACAAGAAGGCACATTCATGTCACCAAGTCACAATCGATTGTCACGCAATGCCTGCCCGGCGGTGCGCGAGGTCCTCAACCGGGTCGGGGACAAATGGAGCGTGCTGATCGTCGCCCTGCTCGGCGATGGCCCGAAACGCTTCAACGAGCTGCGCCGCGCCGTTGACGGCATCTCCCAGCGCATGCTGACACTGACCCTGCGCGGGCTCGAGCGCGACGGCCTGATCAGCCGCAGCGTGGAACCGACGATTCCACCGCGCGTCGATTACGCATTGACGCCGCTCGGATGCACCCTGCTCGATCCGATCATGTCCCTGGCCGCCTGGGCCGAGCACAACCGGGAGGCGATCCAGGCCGCCCGCGACCAGTACGATCAGAGGTCCTAGCCCCACACGCATTCCATGGTTGTTCGGAGATGCGATCATGCCTACGCTGGGTTTCCATGCAGCTGATGACCACCGACATCCCCAGAACCTGCCCGGAACGCGACATCTACAACGAACTGCTGCAGCTCGACGGCAGGGACATCCTCGAGCTCGGCTGCGGCCGCGCCGAGATCACCCGCGCCATCGCCAGCGAGGGGGAAGGCCGACGCATCACGGCGCTCGAGGTCGACGAGATCCAGCACCGGAACCATCTCGCCATCGAGGATCTGCCCAACGTGCGCTTCGTGCTGGCCGGGGCCGAGGCCATCCCGGCTCCGGATGCCGCGTTCGACATCGTGTTCATGTTCAAATCCCTGCACCACGTGCCGCTGGAGCTGATGGATAAGGCGCTGGCCGAGATCCGGCGCGTGCTGAAGCCCGGCGGTCTGGCCTACATCTCCGAGCCGGTGTTCGCAGGTGATTTCAACGAGATCCTGCGCCTGTTCCACGACGAGCAGAAGGTCCGCCGCGCCGCCTTCGAGGCGGTCAAACGTGCCGTCGATACGGGCGTGCTGGGCCTGGAGCAGGAGCTGTTCTTCCATTCCCCGATGCGCTTCGACGATTTCGCCGATTTCGAGGCCAGGATACTGAAGGTCACGCACACCCACCACCAGCTGTCGGATGATCTGTACGCCCGGGTGAAGCGGAAGTTCGAATCCCACATGGGGCCGGACGGCGCGCATTTTAACATGCCGATCCGCGTGGATTTGCTGCAGAAGGACGCCTGACCGGGATACGGCTCCTGTGACCGTTCAGTCCCGCCGCCGCAGATGGCGGCGCACGTACCAGACGATCCCTGCCAGCAGCACGAGCCCGATCAGGGCATCGAAGCGATGGAAATAGACGCCGAGCGTATCCCAGTTCTCCCCGAGCTTCATGCCGATCCAGGCCAGGACCCAGCACCAGATCAGGGAGCCCGCGAAGGTGTAGAGACTGAAGCGCCCCAGCGGCATGCGCGACACCCCGGCGGGAAAGGCGATGAAGGTGCGCACCACCGGCAGCAGGCGGGCGGTGAAGACGGTGATATCGCCATGGCGGACGAACCAGCGGTCGGCGAGATCGAGATCGTGGTGGGAGATCAGCACGTATTTTCCATATCTCTCGATCAGCGGCCGCCCCCCCCAGGCGCCCAGGGCATAGGCCAGCCATGAGCCGAGCAGGCAGCCGGCGGCACCCGCCACGGCCACGCCGCTCAGGTTCAGGGCCCCCTTGAACACGAGATAGCCGGAAAACGGCATGATGATCTCGGACGGCAGCGGGATGCAGGCGCTCTCGATGCCCATCAAGAGCACGATGCCGCCGTAGCCGAGTTCGGAGATCACGGCGATGATGGCGCTGGCCAGCATGGCGATCAGTTTGGCGATCAAGATGTCCTCCTCAGAAGCTGGAATCCGGTTCTTTCAGGAATGCGATCTCCTCCGGCGTGGACGCACGGCCGAGGATGGCGTTGCGGTGCGGATAGCGGCCGAAACGGTCGATGATCCGCTTGTGCTTCAGCTCGAACTCGAGATTGGCCTCGATGCCGTTGGCGGCGAACA
>DATLWN010000128.1:0-5976 GCA_035576305.1 Mariprofundaceae bacterium | reverse complement strand
CCTTGATCCTCTTGTATTCGGCCTTGCCCACGGATTCCATTTGCGGCTCGGATCCGTAATACAGATATCCGTCCTCGAAGAAGCGTTGGTTACGCTCCGAGGGATCGCCTTCGCGCCGCCGTCTGTATGCCTCGGCTTCCTCCCGGGTCAGATGGTAGGTGGACTGGGATGAGAAGGATGGCCCGCCGTATTCGCTGTACGTCCAGTGCACAACCCAAACCATGTGCCTTTTCGCCATTGCTTGCCCCTCGAACGAAGCGGTCACTGCAACATGATATGAACACGGCGAACGCGCAAGAAGGGATCGCGCGCATGCCGACGGATCGGATGGGCGGCCTCGTCCCGGTGAGCAGAAAAAAGAAAACCGGCGGGGTTGCCGCCGGTTTGAAGACCCATTCGCCTGTTTAGCGGGGCAGGGTCGTGGCGCCCATCAGGTACTCGTCGACGGCACGGGCGCACTGCCGTCCCTCGCGGATGGCCCACACCACCAGCGACTGGCCGCGGCGCATGTCGCCGGCCGCGAACACCTTGTCGATGCTGGTGCGGTAGTCGTGCGTGTTGGCCTGCACGTTGCCGCGCGGGTCCCTGTCCACGCCCAGCGCCTCGAGCATGCCCTCGTGCACCGGATGCACGAAGCCCATGGCCAGCAGCACCAGGTCGGCCGGAAGCGTGAACTCGGAGCCCGCGATCTCCTGCATCTTCCACTGGCCGTTCTCCTGGGTCCACTCGACGCGCACGCATTCGATGCCGGTGACCTGTCCCGCATCGTTGCCGATGAAGCGGCGGGTGTTGACGGCATAATCGCGCTCGCAGCCTTCCTGCTGCGAGGTGGAGGTGCGCAGCTTCATCGGCCAGTTGGGCCAGGTCAGCAGCTTGTTCGGCACCTCCGGCGGCTTCGGCAGGATCTCCAGCTGCGTCACCGATGCCGCGCCATGGCGGTTCGAGGTGCCGATGCAGTCGGAACCGGTGTCGCCGCCGCCGATGACGATCACATGCTTGTCGGCGGCCGAGATCCACTCGGTCTCGGGGATGGCGTCGCCGAGCACGCGCTTGGTGTTCTTGGTCAGGAACTCCATCGCGAAATGGATGCCGGAAAGCTCGCGTCCCGGCACCGGCAGGTCGCGCGGCTTCTCGGAGCCGCCGGCCAGCACCACGGCATCGAAGCCGTCGACCAGCTCCTGGGCCGGGATATCGACGCCGATGTGGGAGTTGACGCGGAAATCCACGCCCTCGGCCTCCATCTGCGCCAGCCGGCGGTCGATGAAGCGCTTGTCGAACTTGAAGTTCGGGATGCCGTAGCGCATCAGGCCGCCGATGCGGTCCGCCTTCTCGAACA
The DNA here is from genome assembly GCA_035576305.1 of Mariprofundaceae bacterium. Classification (GTDB taxonomy): domain Bacteria; phylum Pseudomonadota; class Zetaproteobacteria; order Mariprofundales; family Mariprofundaceae; genus DATLWN01. Next base: position 4,640 of record DATLWN010000128.1, on the reverse strand, counting down.
CGACGACATCGTGCCCGGCGCGCGCCAGCTGCTGGGCACAGGCCAGCCCCGAGGGGCCGGAGCCGACGACGGCCACACGCTTGCCGGTCTTGTGCCTGGCGATCTGCGGTTCGATCCAGCCCTCTTCCCAGGCCTTCTCGGCGATGGCCAGCTCGATGTTCTTGATGGCCACGGCATCGCCGATCAGGTTGACCGTGCAGGACTCCTCGCAGGGCGCGGGGCAGATGCGGCCGGTGAATTCCGGGAAGTTGTTCGTCGAGTGCAGCACGTCGATCGCCTCCCGCCACTGGCCGCGGAACACCAGATCGTTCCAGTCCGGGATGATGTTGTTGATCGGGCAGCCGTTGTGGCAGAAGGGGATGCCGCAGTCCATGCAGCGGGCCCCCTGCGTGCGGATGTCCTCGGGCAGGCGCGCGAACTCGTTGAAGTGCGTGATGCGGTCGGATACCGGATCGTAGCGCATCCCCTCGCGCGGGTACTCCATGAATCCCGTCGGCTTACCCATGGACCAGCTCCTTGTGTCCCCCCGTCTTCGTGCGCATCTCGGTCTCCATCTCCTGCAGGGCGCGGCGGTACTCGACCGGCATCACCTTGACGAATTTCGGCAGGTAGCGGTCCCATTCACCCAGGATGCGCCGGCCGACCGCCGAGTTCGTGTAGTGGACATGGCGGCGGATCAGGTCGCCGAGGATGCGCCTGTCGTCCTGGTCCAGCGCATGGCGGATGTCCACGCGCCCGTGCGTTTCCAGATCCGGGCCCTGGTGATCCAGCGCCTCCAGCGCGTCGGCCTCGGAGGCCACGGGCTCCAGCGCCACCTGCGCCATGTTGCAGCGCTTCTCGAAGCTGCCGTCCTCGTCCAGCACGTAGGCGATGCCGCCCGACATGCCCGCCGCGAAGTTGCGGCCGGTCGGACCGAGTACGACGATGGTGCCGCCGGTCATGTATTCGCAGCCGTGGTCGCCCACACCCTCGACGACGGCCACGGCACCGGAGTTGCGCACGGCGAAGCGCTCGCCGCCGATGCCGCGGAAATAGCATTCACCCTCGATGGCGCCGAACAGCACCGTGTTGCCGACGATGATGTTCTCCTCGGCCACGATACCCGATTCCTCCGGCGGGTAGATGGCGATGCGGCCGCCGGACAGGCCCTTGCCGACATAGTCGTTGCCCTCGCCGGCCAGCTCGATGGTGACGCCGCGCGCCAGCCAGGCACCGAGCGACTGCCCGGACGTGCCCCTGGCCTTGATGACGATGGTGTCCTCGGCCAGGCCCGCATGGCCATAGCGCTTGGCGACCTCGCCGGAGAGCATGGTGCCGAAGCTGCGGTCCTTGTTGCGGATGGCGGTGTCGATGATCACCGGCTTGCGTTCGTCGAGCGCCGGCTGCGCCTTGTCGATCAGCATGCGGTCGAGGATGGCATCGATGCCGTGGTTCTGGGACTCGCAGTGATGCACGGCCGCCCCCGGCACCTGGATCTGGTGGAAGATCGGGGAGAGATCCAGCCCCTTGGACTTCCAGTGGCGGATGGCCTCGTTGGTATCGAGCATATCGGAGCGCCCGATCATCTCGTCGAAGCGCCTGAAACCGAGTTCGGCCATCAGCTCGCGTGCCTCTTCCGCCACGTACATGAAGTAGTTGACGACGTCCTCCGGCTTGCCGACGAACTTGTCGCGCAGCGCCGGGTCCTGGGTGGCCACGCCCACGGGGCACGTGTTCAGGTGGCACTTGCGCATCATGATGCAGCCGGTGGCGACCAGGGCGATGGTGCCGAAGGCCACCTCGTCGGCGCCCAGCATGGCGGCGATGACCACGTCGCGGCCGGTGCGCATCTGCCCGTCGGCCTGCACGCGCGTGCGGCCCCGGAGGCGGTTGAGCACCAGTGTCTGCTGCGTCTCGGCCAGGCCCAGCTCCCACGGGGTGCCGGCATGCTTGATCGAGGTCAGCGGGGAGGCGCCGGTACCGCCGTCGTGGCCGGCGATCACCACATGGTCGGCATGCGCCTTGACCACGCCCGCCGCCACGGTGCCGACACCGATCTCGGAGACCAGCTTCACCGAGATATCGGCAGCCGGGTTGGTGTTCTTCAGATCGAAGATCAGCTGCGCCAGGTCCTCGATCGAGTAGATGTCGTGGTGCGGCGGCGGCGAGATCAGGCCCACGCCCGGCGTGGAATGGCGCACCTTGGCGATGCGCTTGTCGACCTTGTGGCCGGGCAGTTGGCCGCCCTCGCCGGGCTTGGCGCCCTGGGCGATCTTGATCTGGATCTGGTCGGAATTGGCCAGGTACTCGGTGGTGACGCCGAAGCGGCCGGAGGCCACCTGCTTGATGGCCGAGCGCATCGAGTCGCCGTTCGCCAGCGGCACGAAGCGCTCCGGCTCCTCGCCGCCCTCGCCGGTGTTCGACTTGCCGCCGAGGCGGTTCATGGCGATGGCGAGCGTCGAATGTGCCTCGTGCGAGATCGAGCCGAAGCTCATCGCCCCGGTGGCGAAGCGCTTGACGATCTCGGCGGCCGGTTCGACCTCGTCGAGCGGCACGGGCTTGCCCGGCTTGAACTTGAACAGGCCGCGCAGCGTCTTCAGGTTGCCGTCCTGCTCGTTGATCATCATCGCGTACTGCTTGTACATGCCGTAATCATTGCTGCGGATGGCGTGATGCAGCCTGGCGATGACATCCGGCGTCAGCGTGTGCGCCTCGCCGCGCACGCGCCAGGCGTATTCACCACCGACATCGAGCGCCTGGCGGTAGATCATGGCCTCACCATAGGCGTCGCGGTGCCAGCGCACGGCCTCCTCGGCCACCTCGGCCAGGTCCACGCCCTCGATCTGGGTGGCGGTGCCGGTGAAGTAGCGCTCGACGAAGCTTGATGCCAGGCCCACGGCTTCGAAGATCTGGGCGCCGCAGTAGGACTGGTAGGTGGAGATGCCCATCTTGGACATCACCTTCAGGATGCCCTTGTCGACGGCCTTGATGTACTTCGTCTCCATGTCCTCGACCGACAGCTCGGCCGGCAGCCAGCCCTGGCGCTGCATGTCGACCAGCGTCTCGAAGGCGAGGTACGGGTTGACGGCCTCGGCGCCAAAACCGGCCAGGGTGCAGAAGTGGTGCACCTCGCGCGCGCTGCCGGTCTCGACGACCAGGCCCGCCTCGGTGCGCAGCCCCTCGCGGATCAGGTGCTGGTGCACGGCGCTGGTGGCCAGCAGCGCCGGGATGGCGATGTGGTCGGCGTCCATGGCGCGGTCGGACAGGATCAGGATGTTGTGGCGCTCATGCACCGCCTTCTCGGCGGCGGCGCACAGCGCCTCGAGTGCCGCGGCCATGCCGGCCGCACCTTCGGTGGCCGGGTAGCACATCGACAGCGTGATGGTGCGGAAGCTGTCGCCGGTCAGCTGGTCGATGTGGCGGATCTTCTCCAGATCGGCGTTGGTCAGGATCGGCTGGTGCACCTCCAGGCGCGTCAGCGGCTCGGCGCCGAAGCCGAGCAGGTTCGGGCGCGGGCCGATGATCGAGGTCAGGCTCATCACCATCTCCTCGCGGATCGGGTCGATCGGCGGGTTCGTCACCTGCGCGAACAGCTGGCGGAAGTAGTTGTACAGCGGCTTGGCGCGGCCCGACAGCACGGCCAGCGGGCTGTCGTTGCCCATCGAGCCCGTGGCCTCCTGGCCGGTGATGGCCATCGGCGCCATCAGGAACTTCAGGTCCTCCTGCGAATAGCCGAAGGCCTGCTGGCGATCGAGCAGGGTGGCGTGATCCGGGGCCTGCGGCGCGATCTCGTCCGGCAGCTCCTCGAGCTGGATCTGGGTCTTGGCCAGCCATTCGCGGTACGGGCGGGCGGTGGCCAGCTCGCGCTTGAGCTGTTCGTCGTCGATGATGCAGCCCTTCTCCAGGTCGATCAGGAACATCTTGCCCGGCTGCAGGCGCCACTTCTTGACGATCCGCTCCTCCGGGATGTCCAGCACGCCCATCTCCGAGGCCATCACCACGAGATCGTCGCTGGTGATCAGGTAGCGGGCGGGCCTCAGGCCGTTGCGGTCCAGGGTGGCGCCGATCTGGCGGCCGTCGGTGAAGGCCACGGCCGCCGGGCCGTCCCACGGTTCCATCAGGGCGGCGTAGTGCTCGTAGAAGGCGCGCCGCTCGTCGTCCATCAGCGTGTTGCCGGCCCAGGCCTCGGGGATCAGCAGCATGGCGGCATGGGCCAGCGAGTAGCCGCCCATGGCCAGCAGCTCGATGGCGTTGTCGAAGCAGGCGGTGTCGGACTGGCCCTCGGCGCTGATCGGCCAGATCTTGTGGATGTCGTCGCCCAGAAGCTCTGAGCGCATCGAATGGCGGCGGGCGTTCATCCAGTTCAGGTTGCCGCGCACGGTGTTGATCTCGCCGTTGTGCGCCACCATGCGGAACGGATGCGCCAGCTCCCAGGCCGGGAAGGTGTTCGTCGAGAAGCGCTGGTGCACCAGCGCCAGCGCCGAGGTCAGGCGAGCATCGGTCAGGTCCTCGTAATAGGCGCCGAGCTGGCGGGACAGGAACATGCCCTTGTAGACGATGGTGCGGCTCGAGAACGAGACGAAATAGCAGTTGGCGTCGTCCTGGATGCCCAGGGCGTCGATGCGGTTCTTGGCCACGCGCCGCGTGACGAACAGCTTGCG
>DATLWN010000127.1:0-2857 GCA_035576305.1 Mariprofundaceae bacterium | reverse complement strand
ACGGTGGAGGTGGTCAAGCGCGCCCTGGCCGTGGTCAAGGCCAAGCTCGGCACCGACCCGGAGCAGCCGATCGAGCAGTTCTCCAGCTACCGCCGGGCGGTGGCCGAGCGCGACCAGGACGCGCTGAACCTGCAGAAGACGCGCGTCTATGCGCCGATGGACGGCGTGGTCGGGCCGCTGGACGTGCAGCCCGGCGACTACGTGGCAGCGGGCAAGGCCCTGTTCCCGCTGGTGTCCACCTATCACTACGTCGAGGCCTACCTGAAGGAGACGGACCTGGCCGACGTGCGCCCTGGGCAGAAGGCCACGATCGAGATCGATGCCTATCCGGGCCGCACCTGGCAGGCGACGGTGGAGAGCATCAGTCCGGCCACCGGCTCCGAGTTCTCGCTGCTGCCGGCCGAGAATGCCTCCGGCAACTGGGTCAAGGTGGTGCAGCGCGTGGGCGTGCGCCTGAAGATCGGGGATGCGGCGGACGCGCCGCCGCTGCGCAGCGGCCTGAGCGTCAGCGTACGCATCGATACCGCCCATCCCGCTCCCTGGTCGGTCGCGGCTGCCCAACCGGCCCGCTAGGGGCCCACGACGTGAACCTGCCGAAGGGTGAGGATACCCCGCTGAACGAGGGCGTGATCACCTTCGCCATCATGCTGGCGACGGTGATGCAGGTGCTGGACATGACCATCGTCAACGTGGCGCTGCCGTACATGCAGGGCGGGCTGTCGGCCACGCGCGACCAGATCGCCTGGGTGCTGACCTCCTATATCGTGGCCTCGGCGGTGATGACGCCGGTCACCGGCTGGATCAGCGCCCGTTTCGGGCGCAAGCGGGTCTTTCTGTGGTCGGTGGTGATCTTCACGCTCACCTCGATGATGTGCGGCGTGGCCACGACGCTGACGGAGATGGTGTTTTTCCGCATGCTGCAGGGCCTGGCCGGCGCGGCGCTGGTGCCGCTGTCGCAATCGATCCTGCTCGATACCTATCCGCGCGAGAAGCACGGCTCGGCCATGGCGCTGTGGGGCATGGGCATCATGGTCGGGCCGATCCTGGGCCCGACGCTGGGCGGCTATCTGACCGAATACGCGAACTGGCGCTGGGTGTTCTTCATGAACCTGCCGGTCGGCATCCTGGCCACGGCACTGATCCTGGGGTTCGTACCGGAGACGAAGAAGCGGGGCGACGTGCCGTTCGATTTCCAGGGATTCTTCCTGCTCAGCCTCGCCGTATCCGCGCTGCAGATGATGCTGGACCGCGGCGAGCGCCTGGACTGGTTCTCGTCGACCGAGATCCTGGTCGAGTTCGCGCTGGCCGGCTTCTGCCTGTATGCCTTCCTGGTGCATGCATGGACGACGAAGCATCCCTTCCTGGACCTCAGGCTCTTGAAGGACCGGAACTACGCGAGCTCGCTGGTGTTCATCTTCATCGTCGGCATCATCCTGTTCTCCACGCTGGCGCTGATGCCGCCGTTCCTGCAGAGCCTGCTCGACTATCCGGTGCTGACCACGGGCCTGATGCTGGCGCCCAGGGGCTTCGGCACCATGCTGGCGATGATGGTGGTCGGGCGCCTGCTCAAGCGCTTCGATGCGCGCCCGATCATGATGTTCGGCTTCGCGCTGACGGCCGAATCGCTGTGGGAGATGAGCGGGTTCAACCTGGATATCGGCATCGTCGAGGTCGTGCGCACCGGCATCATCCAGGGCATCGGCCTGGGGTGCATCTTCGTGCCGCTGTCGACGATCGCCTACGCCACGCTGGCGCCGGAGCACCGCAACGAGGCGGCCTCGGTGTTCAGCCTGCTGCGCAATGTCGGCAGCAGCATCGGTATCTCGGTGATGTTCACCGGGCTCGACCGCTATGCCCAGATCAACCATGCCTATCTGGGCGGGCATGTGAGTCCGTTCAACCCCTGGTTCTGGCGGCAGGGCCTGCCGCCGGTGATGGACCCGTCGTCCACGCAGGGGCTCTTGGTGCTGAACGGCATGGTGACCCGGCAGGCGGAGCTGATCGGCTTCCTGAACGATTTCAGGGCCATGATGCTGCTGGCGCTGGTGACGATGCCGCTGGTGTGGCTGATGCGCAGCAACCGTGTCGCGTCCGCCACGGCGCAGGCATAGACAGCGTTGACGAAGTGCCGCGGCGCCATACAATGCGCCATTCCTTCGGCGGCTTAGCTCAGTCGGTTAGAGCAGCGGAATCATAATCCGCGTGTCCGGGGTTCGAGTCCCTGAGCCGCCACCAATGCAACCCCCTGTCTTTACAGGGGGTTTTTCATTTCCGGCACCCCAGTCGTGACGTATTTGTGCCATCCATTCGGGCACGCCGGCCTAGCCTATACCCCATATTCATGGGAGTTACAGGGAAACATGCCTGCTCAACAATCCATGCGATTTGTCCTATCCAGCAAACGAGCCTGATGGGAGGGAACCATGGAATTGAAGCAAGGCGCCAAGGGCGACCGCGTAATCGCGCTGCAGAAGAGGCTTACCGAGCTCGGTTTCAGCCCCGGAAAACTGGATGGGGTGTTCGGCAAGAAGACAAGCGAGGCCGTGCTTGAATTCCAACGACAGGCGAAGCTGGCGGAGGACGGCATCATCGGGCCGGCCGCATCCGCCGCCCTGGGTTTCGACCATATCTTCCATGTGCCCGAGGATGAGCGGTGGAATTATAAGAATATCCTGCTGGCCAATCCCAACTATTTCGGCAATGTGCAGGATAGTGCGTTCAAACCGGTCAAGGTGATCTCCTCCAATACGTCTTATGAAGAGCTGAGCTGCATCGGCCTCAATCCCGCCGGCAATTGGCTGCAGGCCACGATCCAGATCAAACGGCCCTACGGTTTCGGCGGCTATCTGTGCGGCGA
>DATLWN010000126.1:0-6999 GCA_035576305.1 Mariprofundaceae bacterium | reverse complement strand
CCGTACAGGGCTTCAGCCGGCACGCGCATCTCCCCCATGGAATCCCGTTCGATTCGATACTGGCTCATGTCTTTCCTTCCTTTTCCGATCCCGCCGCACGCCGCAGGAACAGAACCGTCACATCGTCCTCCAGGCTCTTGGCACCGAAGCCCCGCAGCTCATCCATCAGCGACTCGGGCATCGCCTCGACGTCCAGGTCCTGATGCGCGGCAAACCACTCGCTGACCCGGCTCTCCCCGAACATCTCGGAATCGGAGCGGCGCGCCTCGATGATGCCATCCGTCAGGGCCAACAGCGTATCGCCGGGTTCGAGCAGCCGGTAGACCACATCGAACGCCTCGTCCTCCTTCAGGCCGAGCGGCGGCGATGTTGCCTCCAGGCGCGTGGACTCGCCGTCACGGATCATCAGCGGCGGCACATGTCCGGCATTGAACCAGTGCAGGGAATGGTCCTCCGGCTGCAGCATGGCCATGAACAGGGTGACGAAGCGCCCGCCGGTCAGGGTGCGGCACAGGGTGCGATTGATGTAGCGCCCCGCCTCGTCGATGGGGATGCCCAGGCTGGCCAGGGCATGCAGCATGGCCTGCAGGTTCGCCACCGTCAGGGCCGCGGGATAACCCTTGCCGGCCACGTCGGCCATCACCAGCCACACCCGCCCGTCCGGCAGGATGATGTGGTCGTAGTAATCGCCACCCACGTCGTGGCAGCTGCGCTGCATCGCCGCAATGGCGTAACCGGGGATCGACGGCTGCGTTTTCGGCAGCAGCCCCTCGTGGATCTCGGAGGCGATGCGCAGCGAATCCTGCATGTCGTCCCGCTCCTGCATGCCCTGCAGCGCCGTGTTCAGGCCGCGCGCCAGCTCGCCCATCTCATCGTCCATCAGCACCGGCACCCTGCCGCCGAACTGCCCCAGCCTCAGGAACTGCAGACCGAGGCCGAGGCTGGTCGTGACACGCCTCAGGGTGCGGCTGAGCACCGCCACCAGCGCCGTTCCGGCCAGCAGCAGGGAGACCAGCATCACCACGGCCTGGTCGATGATGAAGCGTTGCTGCTCGGCATTGTCCACCATCACCGCCAGATAGACGTACACGGCCAGGCAGGCGGCGGGGAGCAGGCTGGTGACGATGAAGATCATCCATGGGCGCCGGGCCGAGCCGGTCAGTGCCGGAAGCCCCCTGAGGCGCTCCAGGCCCTCGAGGAACAGGCCCGCGCGGGCCAGGCCCTGACGCAGGCGCGTGGCATAATCCAGGGTCAGGGCCACGCCGAGCACGGGGGTGAGCACGCCCGCGCCGTAGAACACCGACAGCCCCAGCGCCAGGATCATCTCGGCCGTCATCGTCACGCCGTTCATCGCCGCGGTGGCCAGCAGCAATACCATCAGGTAGGTGAAAAAGATCACTCCCGCGAAGGTGTACCCCTTGAGTGCCCGCCAGGGTAATTGCGCCATGTGCCCGACCAGGCGGTCCGTTTCGCGCTCCCCCCGTCCGGCGATGCGCCGCACGCTGAGCGCCACCGGCCGCTGCACCCAGATGCCTGCCGCCATCAGCACCACGAACAGGAAACAGGCATCGAAAAGCGATAGCCAGTGGGACAGGCCCAAGGCATCGCTGTTGCCGGACAGGCGCATGGTCAGTTGCAGGGCCATGAAGATCAGCAGCAGCGGCCACAGGCGGATGACATAACGCCATGTCGGCGCCTTCCCCACATCGTCCACCCTTGCCATTTTGCGAGCCATGCGGGCTAGCTTAGAATCCAGACCTCCGCAGCACAAACGATCATGCGGGACAGGGGAATGGCGGCGGCATAAAAAAGGCACCCCGAACGGAGTGCCTGCGTTTATCAAATGGCTCCCCGGGCCGGACTCGAACCAGCGACAAGGTGGTTAACAGCCACCTGCTCTACCGACTGAGCTACCGGGGAATAGGCGGCGAACGGTACGAACCGCCCGCCATCGTGTCAACCAAGCATTTCCGCCCCTGGACGCCCCTGCCGCGACCGACGCGCGCGGGTCGATGCATATCGACGCTTGCCAGCGGAGGGGGGGCTTGCCAATATATCGTATTCATTAGGAGTTACATGCTTTACATGCTATAAAGCATGAAGACAGGGAGGCCACTGCCTTGAATAGCAGCGCTTTTTGGAAGTCCGACTGGTTTGTGGGCCTTGTGGTCACGGCCATTTTCACCGTGGGCTATCTGATCGGATTCCCCCCGCTGCAGCGCATGGAACAGGGCGCCTACGACATCGGCGTTTCCGCCAGCATCAAACCCGCCAGCAACCAGATCGTCATCCTCGACATCGATGACGCCTCCATCGACCGCATCGGCCGCTGGCCATGGTCGCGCTCCATCATCGCCGACATGATCAACAAGCTGTCGGCGGCCGGCGCCAGCCAGATCGGCCTGGACATCTTCTTCACCGAGCGCCAGAGCGACGACAGCACCTCGCAGATGATCGAGTTCCTGAAGCAGCAGGCCAAGATCCTGAAGGATCAGGGACGCGCCAGCGAGGCCGCCGCCACGCTGGAAAAGGCCCAGAACCTCGATATCGACGCCAAGCTGGTCAAGGCCGTGAACCAGGCGGGCAATGTCGTGATGCCCCTGCTGTTCGACTTCGGGTCCAGCAACGGCTCTTCAGCCATCCCTCCCGGGCTGCTGGATCGCATCAGCACCACCAATATGGGAGGCAATCCGGGGCTGCCACCCCTGGTCGCGTCGGGCATCCGCCTTCCCTTCGACGAACTGGCCGAGGCGGCCGCGGATCTCGGGCACCTGAACGTGCAGCTGGCGCCCGGCGGCGTGGTGCGCAACGAACCACTCATCATCGAGTACAACAAGCGTTACTTCCCCTCGCTGTCGCTGGCCATGGCCGCCCAGCAGCTGCACGTCTCCAGTCACGACATCCGCGTGAACCTGGGCTCGGACATCGAAATGGGCGTACTCGATGTCCCGACCGATGCCAAGATGCGTGCATGGCCGGTGTTCCACACCAGCGGCAAGGATGGAAGCTTCAAGCATTATTCCTTCTATGACGTGTATTCCGGGCACATCCCGCCCAAGCTGTTCCAGAACAAGATCGTGCTGATCGGCATCACGGCCAAGGGCATCGGCAGCAACTTCGTCACGCCGGTGAGCGATCAGATGTCCGGCGTCGAATTCACCGCCAACGTGCTGCAGAGCATCCTCGATCACACCTTCTTCTCGCGCCCCGCCTGGGTGAAGATGGTGGAGCTCGGCATCCTGGTCCTGATCGCGATCTACCTGATCGGGCTGCTGCCGCGCCTGGGTGCCGCCGCGGCGGCCATCGTCTCGATCCTGCTGCTGCTGGCGCTGCTCAGCGTCAACTTCTTCGCCCTGACCGCCTACTCCCTGTGGATCCAGACGATGACCGCCAGCGCCATGCTGATCCTCGGGCATGTGCTGCTGACCACCAAACGCTATTTCGCCTCCGAGGAGGAGCGCGAAAGGATCTCCAGCGAATCGGCGGAGACCAACAAGATGCTGGGATTGTCGTTCCAGAGCCAGGGCATGCTCGACATGGCCTTCGACAAGTTCCGCAAGTGCCCGATGAACGACGACATGCTGGCCACGCTGTACAACCTGGCCCTGGATTTCGAACGCAAGCGCCAGTTCAACAAGGCATCGACCGTCTACGAGCACATGGCCGAATTCAACCCCACCTACAAGGACATCCAGGCCCGCATCCTGCGCGCCAAGAATGCCGGGGAAACCATGATCTTTGGCACGTCCGGCGGCAGCAACATGTCGACACTGCTGATCACGGGCGGCGCCAAGCCGACCCTCGGCCGCTACGAGATCGTCAAGGAACTCGGCCGGGGTGCGATGGGTACCGTCTACCTGGGCCGCGATCCGAAGATCAACCGCGAGGTCGCGATCAAGACCATGGCGCTGTCCCAGGAGTTCGAGTCGGACGAGTTGCAGGAGGTCAAGGAACGCTTTTTCCGCGAGGCGGAAACCGCCGGACGCCTGACGCACCCGAACATCGTCACCATCTTCGATGCGGGCGAGGAGCACGATCTGGCCTACATCGCCATGGAGTTCCTGAACGGCACGGACCTCTCCCCCTTCACCAAGAAGGAGAAGTTGCTGCCGGCCGCAGCTGTGCTCAAAATCACCGGCAAGGTGGCGGAGGCACTTCACTATGCCCACAATCAGGGGGTGATCCATCGCGACATCAAGCCGGCCAACATCATGCTGCTGCGCAACAAGACGGTCAAAGTCACCGACTTCGGCATCGCCCGCATCACCGCCTCCAGCAAAACCAAGACGGGTGTCGTGCTGGGCACACCGTCCTACATGTCGCCGGAACAGCTGTCCGGCAAGCACGTGGACGGACGCTCCGACCTGTTCTCGATGGGCGTCATGCTCTACGAGCTGCTGACAGGCACCCGCCCGTTCCGCGGCGACTCCATGGCCACGCTGATGTTCCAGATCGCCAACGAGCCGCACCCGGATATCCGGGAGCACAACCCGGACCTGCCCGAGAGTGTCAGCAAGATGATCGACCGCCTGCTGGCCAAGGAGCCGGAAAACCGCTACGACAACGGAGGGGAAGTGGTACGCGCGATCATCTCCTGCCTGAATGATGTCAATGCAAAGGAGAAACGCGCATGAGCTCCTTTGAGATGCACACATTGACCGACGTGGGCGTCAAGCGCTCCCACAACGAGGACTGCGTCGGCGCCGACCCGGCCTTCGGCTTCGCCGTGCTGGCCGACGGCATGGGCGGCCACAATGCCGGAGAGGTCGCCAGCTCCATGGCGGTGGACCTGGTCAGCCGGGTGCTTCAGGAGCGCCTGCCGAAACTGCCCGAGGGCAGGATCGACGACGAAACCGGGTTTACCGGCGAATCGATCCTGGTCCGCCATGCCGTCGGCATGGCCAACAATGCCATCCTGGAAACCTCGCAGACCCGGCCGGAATGCGCCGGCATGGGCACGACCATCGTCGCGGCCGTGTTCTATGCCGACCGCCTGACCGCCGCGCATGTCGGCGATTCGCGCATGTACCGGTTGCGCGACGATCTGCTGACCCATGTCACCGAGGACCATTCCCTGATCCAGGAACAGGTGCGCCGTGGCCTCTTGACGGCCGACGATGCCCGCAATTCATCGATCAAGAACCTGGTCACGCGGGCGCTCGGCATCGAGCCGAACGTGGAACCGGACATCGTCGAGGATATCGTCAGGCAGGGCGACATCTACCTGATGTGCTCCGACGGCCTGACCGACGTGGTGCCGGATGAGGCGATCCGCCTGACCCTGACCCAGTACGCGAAGGACCTGCGCAAGGCGGCCTCGCAGCTGGTGCAGCTGGCCAATGATGCCGGAGGGCCGGACAACATCTCGGTCATCCTGGTCCGCACCGGCAAGGTATTCCAGCGCAAACGAGGGATCATTTCCCGGATGTTTGGGCGTTGAAACGTGTTCGACTATGATACGGAGATGATGGAGGAACCCCATGGCGAGTAAGCTGATCCTCAAATTCAAGGACTCGGTGATCTCCGAGTGTCCGCTGGACCAGGAGGAAACCACCATTGGCCGCAAACCCGACAACACGATCCATATCGACAATCTTGCGGTCAGTGGCCGGCATGCGCGGGTATTGAAGATCGGCAACAAGGCCATCCTCGAGGACCTCGGCAGCACCAATGGCACCCACGTCAACGACAAGAACGTCACCAAGCATGTGCTGAAGCACGGCGACGTCATCCTGATCGGCAAGCATACGCTCACCTACGTGGAGCTTCCGGACCAGCCCGCCGCGGCGCCGGTACCGCCGGAGCCGGAGGAGGAGGGGGTCGACAAGACCATGATCATCTCGCCGCAGGCACGCGCGGCCATGGCGCCGAAGGAAGAGGGCGCCGCGTCATCGGCGGCCCCGGCCATGCCGCTGGGCGGCGTGCAGGTGGTTTCGGGGCAGCAGGCTGGACGCGCCTACGAGCTCAGTTCATCGCTGACCAGCATCGGCAAGGGCGACACCTGCAAGATCAAGATCAAGGGCTTCACGGTCGGCAAGCAGGCTGCCGTGATCACCCGCCGCCCCACCGGCTATCACATCGCCTTTCTGGAGGGCATGGCCAAGATCAAGGTCAACGGCGACACCCTCGGCAATGAGCCGCGCACGCTGAAGGACGGCGACATCATCGAGATCGGCGATACGCGCATGGAGTTCTTCATCAAGGAATAGGCGCCAACCGGCGCCTCCCTTCCTGCAGGATACGCCCCGCGGATTCAGCTGCGGGCGTGCACGTTGAACAGCCGGTCGTATTCGTCCAGGGCGTAGCGGTCGGTCATGCCGGCGATGTAGTCCGCCACCACCCTGGCACGCGCCGGCTCATCGCCCGCCGCCTGCATCCGCGCCTCCGCCGTACCCGCAGGCAGCATCTCCGGGCGCTCCATGTAGGCATCGAACAGGTCCTGGATCACCCGCTCCGCCTTCACGGCCATGCGCACGACCCGGTAGTGCCGGTACATGTTCTGGAACAGGAAGCGCTTGAGCTCGCCGTTCATGTGCCGCACATCGCGTGAAAAACCGACCAGCGGCGCATCCGCCCGCCGCACGTCGTCCAGGCTGACCACCCCTGCTTCCCTGATGCGGCGCGCCGTCTCCTCGATGGCATCGAGGATCATGAAATTGATCATGCGCCGCACGGTTTCGTTGATCTGGATCCTGGCATCGGCCGATGCATGCTCGCTGCATGCCTGGTCGTGGTGCATGCGGAACAGCGCCACCGTGCGCAGCCCCTCGATGTTCAGCATGCCGGCGCGCACCCCGTCGTCGATATCGTGGTTGTTGTAGGCGATCTCGTCGGCCAGGTTGCCGAACTGGGCCTCCAGCGTCGCCTGCTCGTGCAACTGGTAGGCCGCCAGGTCCTCGTTGCGCGGGGTATCGTGCGGTGAGTTGTGCTTGATGATGCCCTCGCGCGTTTCATAGCTCAGGTTCAGCCCCGGGAACTGCGCATAGCGCCGCTCCAGCT
>DATLWN010000125.1:0-2556 GCA_035576305.1 Mariprofundaceae bacterium | reverse complement strand
ACCGTTGCACCCGCCCCTGCATGGCACGCCGCAGCTGCGAATGCTGCCTCAGGCGCCAGCGGATAAAGCGATGTACCGGCGTGTCCCGTTTGACATGGTCCCGCGGGCGGGCGCGCACCACCATGATATTCCGCGCCCCGCGGCGGATGGCCTCGCGCACGGGGATCGCGTCGGCCATGCCGCCGTCGGTCATGGGCCGGCCGTCAATCAGCGGAAAATCGCGGTAGAACAGCGGCAGCGCCATCGATGCCATCAGTGCGTCCATCAGGTTGTCCGGACGGGTATCGAGATAGGCGGCCTCGCCGCTCGCCACGTCGGTGGCGCATACCAGCAATGGCCTGCCCCGCCGGTAGATGTTGTCCAAGTTGATCCTGGAGGTGGCGAACTCGTCGAACAGCCATCGCAGGTCGATCAGGTCTCCGCCGCGCAGGAAGCGCATGCGGTTGATGAAGGCGGGGTTGCTCGCGGCCTTCAAAAACCATTGCAGGGCGCCGCCCTCGACCCCGGCCAGGAAATGGACCAGGACGGCCGCCCCGGCCGAGACGCCGATATAACCGTCGAAGGGATTGAAGCGGTGGCGCAGGAAGCCGTCGAGCAGGCCGGCGGAAAACACGCTGCGCATGGCCCCGCCCTCCACAATCAGCATATTTGTCAGGGCTTGTCTTTCCGTATCCCGATGCACCATGGGTCTGTCCGCCTCCGCTGCCGGGTTCCCGGCGATGATGCGCCCGGATCATCACATCGAACCGTCACACGGCTGTGACAGGAGCAAAACTGTCATGCAAACACGGCTACAATAGCGGGGCGGGCCGTGTTCCGGCCGCAGGGGGCGGCGATGCGCATCTATCTGCAGATCACCGGATTCATCTTCGGCGTGGTGGCGTTCGGCCACGCGCTCAGGCTGATCCTGCACTGGCCGGTGCAGCTGGCGGGGTGGATAGTGCCGATGTGGCTGTCGTGGGTGGCGATCCTTGCGGCCGGCAGCCTGTGCCTCTGGGCCTTCCGCCTCGCCGGCCGCACCCCACGCTGAATCCGGTATGCGCGCGATGCTCCTGGACGCGCCCGGTGCGGGGCTGCGTCCGGTCGAGTTGCCGCGGCCCGAATGCGGCCCCGGGCAGATCCTGCTGAAGGTCAGCACCTGCGGCGTGTGCCGTACCGATCTGCACATCCTGGACGGCGATCTGTCCGAACCGAGGCTACCGCTGGTGCCGGGCCATGAGATCGTCGGCACCGTCGCCGCCAAGGGCGAGGGCGTCGAGCGCTTCGGGATCGGGCAGCGCCTGGGCGTGCCGTGGCTCGGCCATACCTGCGGGCATTGCCGCTTCTGCACCAGTGGGCACGAGAACCTGTGTGACGAGGCCGGCTTCACCGGCTACACGATCGACGGCGGATATGCCGAATACACCGTGGCCGACGCCCGCTACTGCTTCCCGATCCCACAGGGGTATGCCGATGCCGAGGCCGCACCGCTGCTGTGCGCGGGCCTGATCGGCTACCGCTCGCTGCTGGCCGCCGGTGATGCCGCGCGCATCGGCATCTACGGCTTCGGGGCTGCGGCGCACATCATCGCCCAGCTGGCGCACTGGCAGGGGCGCATGGTCTATGCCTTCACCAGGCCGGGGGATATGGACGGACAGCGCTTTGCCCGAAAGCTCGGCGCCGTCTGGGCGGGGGATTCGACGATGGCACCGCCCGACGAGATGGATGCCGCCATCATCTTCGCGCCGGTCGGCGCCCTGGTGCCACAGGCGCTCAGGCATGTCGCCAAGGGCGGCATCGTCGTTTGCGCCGGCATCCACATGAGCGACGTGCCGGCATTCCCGTATGCGATCCTGTGGGGGGAGCGCAGCATCTGCTCCGTGGCCAATCTGACCCGCCGGGACGGCGAGGAATTCCTGGCAATCGCCCCGCAGGCGGGCATCCGGCCCGAGGTCGAGATATTCCGGCTGGAGCAGGCGAACGAGGCGCTCGAACGCCTCAGGGTCGGGCGCATCCGTGGCGCGGCGGTGCTGGCGATGCAGTAAGCCGCGCCGGCGCCATGGGCGCCGGCCGGGATGCTTCGCCGGCAAAAAGGCATAGACTCACATCATGGCGAGGCAAAACCCCTATCCCGAACGCGAGGGCAATGCCTTCCGGCTGCTGCCGGGGGCCGATGCCTTCCTGCCGGCGATGGAGCTGGCGATCCATCACGCCCGGCACTACGTGCTGTTCGAGCAATACCTGATCGCCTCGGGGGAGTTGGCGGAACACTTCATCGATGCCTTCATCGCCTGCGTGCAGCGCGGGGTGCGGGTGTATCTGCTGATCGACCATTTCGGTTCCCGCGGGCTGTCCGTGGCCGACCGGCAGCGGCTTGCCGATGCCGGCATCGCCCTGATCTTCTACAACCCCGCCTACCTGACCCATTTCTTCCGCGGCCTGCCGCGCAACCATTGCAAGCTGCTGCTCATCGACGGCGAGATCGCCTATACCGGCGGCGCCGGCATCACCGACGACTATCTGGAGCACCACGGCCGGCCGCCGTGGCACGACGTGGTGGTGGAGATGCGCGGCCCG
>DATLWN010000124.1:0-6148 GCA_035576305.1 Mariprofundaceae bacterium | reverse complement strand
CCTGCAGCCGCGGTTTGAGCAACAGGCCGCCGTTGGCGAGCGCCGCGGCGAAGCGCGCCATCTGCAGCGGCGTGGCGTCCGTCGCACCCTGGCCGATGGCGGTGATCATCGTTTCGCCGCGATACCATTGTTGCCGCTTGGCCTCCGGCCTGGCGCCGGGGAGATAGCCGCTGGTCTCGCCGGCCAGGTCGATGCCGGTGCGCTGACCGAGCCCCCACAGCCGGGCCTCGTCGGTCAGGTGTTCCATGCCAAGCTGGTCGCCCAGCTCGTAAAAGAAGATGTCACAGGATTCAACGATGGCCCGGTGCAGGTTGATGCGGCCATGGCCCTCGCGCTTCCAGCAGCGCAGATCCCGGTCGGCCAGCTTCAGCACGCCCTTGCACTCGGTGGTGCCCGTGGCCAGCGGCGCGTGGTAGCGCAGCCCCGCCAGGGCCGTGATCAGCTTGAAGGTGGAGGCCGGTGGATAGGCCCCCTGGATGGCGCGGTTGAGCAGCGGTTTGTGCGGGTCGTGCAGCCAGGCGCCCCACTCCTGTTCCTCCAGGCCGGTGATGAAATGGTTGGTATCGAAGCCCGGCTTGCTGACCAGGGCCAGCAGGGCGCCGGTATGCACGTTCATCACGACCACGGCGCCGGTACGGTTGCCCAGCGCCTCCCAGGCCGCCTTCTGCACATCCATGTCGATGCTCAGCTTCAGCACATGCCCCATGTGCGGTTCCGACCGGTTCAGCACGGCCACGCGGCGCCCGTGCGCGTCGACCTCCTCCCGCTGAAAGCCGAGATCCCCGCGCAGCATCGCGTCGAAGCTGCGCTCCACCCCCGAACGCCCGACCAGCTCGTTGGGCATGGCCCCCTGGTCGATATCGTCGGGCTGCGCCAGGGACAGATAGCCCATCAGGTGCGAGGTGATCGGCCCGTAGGGATACAGGCGCTCCGTACCCGCCAGCACATTGATGCCCGGAAAGTGGTGCAGGCGGGCGGCCAGCGGCGCCACGGTCGCCCACGGCAGCTTGTCGTCCAGCAGCACCGGCCGGTCGGCCCGCGCATGGGCCACGCGCCGGCGCAGGCGCTTGATGGTGTCGTCGTCCCAGTGGAGCATGATGGCCAGCGCCTTGATGGCCTTGTCCGGATCATCGACCCGTTCGGGGATCATCTGCACCTGGAACAGCACCCGGTTCACGGCCACACCCCGCCCTTCGTCGTCCACGACCTCGCCGCGCGTCGGCAGGATCGGCACGACATCGATGCGGTTCTGGTCGGCCTGCAGCGCCAGGTTTTCATGCTGAAGCCATTGCAGGTCGATCAGGCGCGCCGTCAGCAGCAGCAGGATCAGCAGGCTGCCGATGTGGAAGACCAGGATGCGCTTATCGAAGCGCTGGCGGGATTTAAGCCCAGACATGATGGCGTGCCATAAAATACCAGATGGCCATGCACAGCAGGATCGTCAGCAGCCAGGCGCCGAAGCCCCAGCCCCAGAACAACAGGGGTATCGTGGTCATCAGCAGCACGAAGAAGCGCTGCGGCAGCCCCGGACCGGCCTGGAAGTCGATCAGGGCCATCAGCGCCGGCGCCAGTGCCATGAACGGAACGCACATCCAGACCGACCATTGCAGCGCCAGGTCATGCACAAAGACCCCCGGCAGCGCCCAGATCCAGTTGCCGCGGTGGGCCAGCACGCTGGCCAGCAGCAGGGCCAGCGACCAGTCCGGCTGCACGGCCAGTCCGGAGAAGCCGAGGTTGCAGACGATGCCGGCGATGCACAGCAGCAGGATCAGCGGCGGAATCACGGGGCGCGGTCTCCGGTTGTGGCGACGGCAAGCCAGCTGTCCCGTTGCCAGTGCGCCACGGGCTCGGCGGTGACCCGTACGAAGATCTGGCCTTCGAGATGCTCGACGGCGGAGACGCGGGCCACCGGGATGCCGGCGGGGAATAGGCCGCCGGAACCGCTGGTGACCATCACGGTCCCGCTGGCGGGAGCCTGCTTGGCGGGGATGAAATCGATGATCAGGTGGTCGCCCTCGCCGCGCGCCAGGGCCGCCAGGGTGGTGCCGGGCAGTGTCACCGGCACGGCGATGGAGGCGTCGAGGATGGTGCGCACGACCGCGTGCCGGCGGTCGGCACTGTCGACCAGGCCCACCAGCCCGTCGCGGGAGGCCACGATGTCGTCGCTGCGGGCGCCGTCGATGCGCAGCATGATGCGGATGCTTTGCTTGTCGGGACTGTGGCCGATGACCTTGGCGCCATGCCAGGCGGTGGTGGCGATGGCATCGAGCGACAGAAGCCTGCGAAGCTGGCGGTTCTCCTCGCGCAGGATGCGCAGCTCATCGACCAGGGCCGCCTGTTTCTGGTCGGAGGACTCAGCCTCCGCCAGGCGCTGCTGCAGATCCCCGCGGCTCTGGAACCACAGGCTGGTCTGCTGCCACCATTTGGCGGGGGCGTGCAGGGCGTCGATCAGCGGGGCGAGCCCCAGGGTCAGTCGCTGGCCGATCGGCAACGGGGCGGCGATGTACAGCAGCAGTACCAGCAGCAGGCCGACCCAGAGCCAGGATCGGTTCGTGCGCCACCTGGGAAGCGGCACCCGTTATTCCTCGAACAAAACGCCCCGCATGCGGTCAAGCTCTTCAAGCACCCGTCCGCTGCCGAGCACGACGCAGTTGAGCGGGTTTTCCGACACGGTGACCGGCAGGCCCGTTTCCTCGCGCAGCAGCTGATCGAGGCCGACCAGCAAGGCGCCGCCGCCGGTCAGCATGATGCCCTTGTCGACGATGTCGGCGGCCAGTTCCGGAGGGGTGCGCTCAAGACAGACCTTGACGCCCTCGACGATGGCGTTGACCGGCTCGGTCAGCGCCTCGAGGATCTCCGAATCATCCAGCACCAGCGTCTTGGGCACGCCGTTGATCAGGTCGCGCCCCTTGACCTCCATCTCGCGGCGGGTCTCCTGCGGGTAGGCGCTGCCGATCTCGATCTTGATCTTCTCCGCCGTCGGCGAGCCGACCAGCAGGCTGTATTTGCGGCGCAGGTGGTTGATGATGGCGTCGTCCATCTTGTCGCCGCCGACGCGCACCGAACGCGAATAGACGATGCCGCCGTAGCTGATCACGGCGATCTCGCTGGTGCCGCCGCCGATGTCGACGACCATCGAGCCGGAGGCCTCGGTGACCGGCAGGTCGGCGCCGATGGCCGCGGCCATCGGCTCCTCGATCAGGTAGACCTCGCGCGCGCCGGCCGACAGCGCCGATTCACGGATGGCGCGGCGCTCCACCGGGGTCGAGCCGTAGGGCACGCAGATGACGATGCGCGGGGCGATGCCCCAGGTGCGCTTGTGCACCTTGCGGATGAACTGCTTCAGCATCTCCTCGGTGATCTCGAAGTCGGCGATGACGCCGTCCTTCAGCGGCCGGATCGCCTGGATGGCATCCGGGGTGCGGCCCAGCATGCGCTTGGCGTCGATGCCGACGGCCAGGGCCTTGCGCTCGTTGCGGGCGCCGGTGGTGTTGATGGCGACCACCGACGGCTCGTTCAGCACGATGCCCTCGCCGCGCACGTAGATCAGGGTGTTGGCGGTGCCGAGGTCGATGGCGATGTCTTGGGAGAATATGCCGAATAGCCGTTGTAACATGGATGGAATCCTGAAGGAAAATCAGTACTGCGGACGAGGATAATCGCAACGGCCGAAGACGTCTAGGTGCGCGCGTCCGCGCCAGGAAGGCTGCCGCCGCACGGCAGGATCACCGCTCTGTGTTTCGGACATGCGCCGGCTCCCTTCTCGAAAGCGGCAGCGTGGCGTGGTCGCTACCGGCCGGATGTGATGCAGGTCAATCTCCGATCAGGTGCAGCAACACGCGGCGGCGCATGGGGTGGCGGCGGTGTTCGTACAGGAAGATGCCCTGCCAGGTGCCGAGGGCCGGGGCGCCCGCCCGCACCGGAATCGACAGGGACACCTGGGTCAGGGCCATGCGCACATGGGCCGGCATGTCATCGTCGCCCTCGGCGGTGTGCCGGAACAGCGGATCGCCGTCCGGCACCAGCCGCGCCAGGAATGCCTCCATGTCGCGCAATACGCCCGGGTCGGCGTTTTCCTGGATCATCAGCGAGCAGCTGGTGTGTTGCACGAACAGGGTCAGCGCCCCGTCCCGGATGCCGGTGTCGCGGACCCAGGCAGCAACCTCGCGCGTGATCTCGTAACAGCCGCGGCCGCGGGCGTCGATGCTCAGTGCATGCGAGGCCTGGCGCATCAGCTGGCCTCGACCCAGACGGGGGCATGGTCGGACGGCCGCTCCCCGGCCCTGAGCACGGCATCGACGCCGGCGGCATCCGCCGCCAGCGCCTGGCTGAGCAGCACATGGTCGATGCGCAGGCCCCAGCCGCGACCGAAGGCGCTGAGGCGGTAATCCCACCAGCTGTGCATCGGCTCGCCCGGGTGCAGTTCGCGTACGGCATCATGCAGGCCGAGGGCCAACAGGCGCCGGAAGTGCGAGCGCTCCTCGGAGGAGCACATGATCTTCTCGCGCCAGCGCTTCGGATCGTGCACGTCGAGATCGGCCGGGGCGATGTTGAAGTCGCCCAGCAGCACCAGCCTCGGGTGGCGGGCGATCTCGCCTTGCAGCCAGGCGGCGAGCGCCTCCAGCCAGCGCAGCTTGTAGGCATACTTCTCCGAGCCGACCTCCTGGCCGTTCGGGACGTAGACGTTGACGATGCGCACGCCGTCGACGGTCACCGCCAGCAGGCGCCGCTGGTGATCGTCGAGCTCCGGCAGGTCGGTGACCGGCCCCAAGGCCTCGGTGCGGCTGATCACGGCCATGCCGTTGTAGGTCTTCTGCCCGGAATAGACGACGCGGTAGCCCGCGGCCTCGATGGCTTCCCGCGGGAAGCGATCGTCCGGCAGCTTGGTTTCCTGCAGGGCCAGCACGTCAGGCCGGGTCGCGGACAGGTAATCCAGCACGTGCGGCAGGCGGATGTTCAGCGAGTTGATGTTCCAGGTGACGATGCGCATGCGCCGATGATGGCCAACTGCGGCCGGCGGCTCAAGCGGGACGCTAGGAGCGGCGGGACTTCCTGCGGAGCACGGCCATCCAGGCCAGGCCGGCGACCAGCATGATGCCGGACAGCAGCATGCCCATGGTGACGGGGCCGAACAGGAAGCCCAGCTGCGGGTCGGGCTGGCGGAAGTTCTCGCAGAAGATGCGGGCGACGGCGTAGCCGACCAGGAACACGGCCACGCGCATGCCGTCCGGCCAGCCCTTCTTGCGCGTGAACCACAGGATCAGGAACAGCGCGATGCCCTCCAGGGACAGCTCGTAGAGCTGGCTGGGATGGCGGGGCAGCGGGCCGGCGCCGGGGAAGACCATGCCCCACGGCACATCGGTGACGCGCCCCCACAGCTCGCCGTTGATGAAGTTGCCCAGCCGCCCGAGCGCCAGGCCGATGGGTGCGACCGTGAACAGGCGGTCGGCCAGGAACAGGAAGGGCAGCTTGTGCTTCCTGCAATACCACCAGCCGGCGATCAGCGGCCCGACGAGGCCGCCGTGGAAGCTCATGCCTCCCTGCCAGACATAGAACACGTGCAACGGATGCACCAGATAGAAATCGAGGTTGTAGAACAGCACGTAGGCGATGCGGCCGCCGAGCACCACGCCGAGGATCAGCCAGGTGAACAGCCCCTCGAACTGCTCGGGGCTGATCACGCTCCCCCAGGCCCCCCGCTCGACGAGCTGGCGCCGGGTCAGCCACCAGGCCGACAGGAAGCCGAACACGTACATCAGGCCGTACCAATGGATAGCGAGCGGGCCGATCCTCACCGCCACGGGATCGATATGGGGATAGGTCAGCATCAGTGGGAGGCGATCAGCAGCGCGGCGCCGAGGGCGACGCGGTAGACGACGAACGGGCCCATGCCGGTGCGCTGGATGAATTTCAGGAAGAAGTGGATGCACAGGTAGGCGGAGACGGCCGACAGGGCGTAGGCGGCCAGCAGCTCATGCCATGCGACCGCCTGCACGGGGCTGGTCATCCAGTCCCGGATCGCCAGGCCGCCCGACAGTGCGATCACCGGAATCGACAGCAGGAACGAGAAGCGGGCGGCGGCCTCGCGCGTGTAGCCGAGCATCAGGGCAGCGGTCATGGTGATGCCGGAGCGCGAGGTGCCCGGGAT
>DATLWN010000123.1:0-4050 GCA_035576305.1 Mariprofundaceae bacterium | reverse complement strand
CAGCCAGCTGGACAGCGCGTTGACCACCGACACGCCCACGCCGTGCAGACCGCCCGACACCTTGTAGGTGCCGTGATCGAACTTGCCGCCGGCGTGCAGCACGGTCATGATGACCTCGGCCGCCGAGCGCCCCTCCTCCGGATGCATGTCCACCGGGATGCCGCGGCCATTGTCGCGCACGGTCACCGAGTCATCGGAGTGCATGATGACCTCGATCTTGTCGCAGTAACCGGCCAGCGATTCGTCGACGGCGTTGTCGACCACCTCGAACACCATGTGGTGAAGGCCGGTGCCGTCGTCGGTGTCGCCGATGTACATGCCCGGACGCTTGCGTACCGCATCCAGGCCGCGCAGCACCTTGATGCTGTCGGCACCGTAATCCTTGTTATCCGCACTCATGCCACTTCCCCCATTTTCGGCCTGGATGTCCGATCCGGCTGCCCCTGCCCGGACGCATGGATGCCTTCGCCGTCCAGGCGCTGGACATGGACCTCGATGCCCGCCGGGACGTGCACACTGGCCGGAGCCGTCATCAGAATCTGACCGGAGAACTCCCCCAAACGCCGGAGCAGACGCTGCTGGCGCTGTGCATCGAGAGCCTCGAGACAATCATCCAGGAGCAGCACCGGCATCATCTGTCGATGATGCCCGCGCACGGTGCATTCTGCCAGCTTCAGGGCCACCGAAGCCAGTTTTTGCTGTCCGCGCGAGCCGGAGCTGCGGATCTCCCGTCCCTGATAGACGATATGGATGCGATCGGCATGCGGGCCGTAGTCCAGGCGTCCGCTCCGGGCATCCTCGTCCCGCCTGCCCTTCAGGCGTTTCAGCCATGTCTCGCGTTCGTATCCGGGCATGCGCACCGCGATCTCAACCACCGATTCGGTCAGCGCCGCCTCCGCGGCCAGCTCGGCATTCAGGTAGCGGATCATCCCGTCGCGTGCCTCAACGATGGCCAGGCCATGGCCCACGATCTGCTGCTCCCAGGCATCGATCTCGGCTCCGGCCGCACCGCGCCGGAGCAGGCGGCTGCGTTGCATCATGCTGCGCCCATAACGGTGAAAATCGGACATCAGGCTCTCGCGGCAATCGACCATCAATGCATCGAGCCAGCGCCGGCGCTCGTTCGGCACCCCGTCGACCAGCCTGCGTCCCTGCGGCGCCTCGACCAGCACCGGGATGCACTGGGTCAGGTCCCGGCGCTGACGAATCCTTTTTCCCTGCAGGCGGATCTCGGCGCCACCGCGGCCACCCTCCACCTGCACATGCAACGGACCATAGCGGCGCCACCGGCCCTCGACACGGAAGTGATCCCGGCCGCGGCGGATCAGATAGGGATCCCGGGCCTGCCGGAACGAGCGCCCGTGGGACATCAGGTGCACGGCCTCGAGCAGCGTGGTCTTGCCGCTGCCGTTCTCGCCGACCAGCAGATTGATGCCGGGGGCGCATTGCCAGCCGAGGTCCGCATGGCAGCGCAAATCCGTCACGTGTACTTCATCCAGAAAAAGCGGTGTCGGCACCGGCGCGGATATCTCCGAACGGACTCCGTCGGATAGGGTTCGGATCAAATGCGCATCGGCATGATGACGTGGCAGGTCTTCTCCGACCCTGCCTCGCGCATCAGTACCGGTGAGAGCTCATCCCTGATCTGGAGGCGCACCCGGTCGTCCTTCATGCTGCCGAGGGCGTCGCGCAGATACTTGGCGTTGAAGCCGATGGTCACGTCCTTGCCGGTGTGCTCGGCCTCGACGAATTCCTCGGCCTGCTCCTGCTCGGTGTTGTGTGCCGATGCCTGGATGCCGTTTTGGGAGAACGTGATGCGCACATCGTGCGTGAACTCGTTGGCCACGATCATGCTGCGGCGCAGCACCTGATCCAGCTGGCTGCGGCTGCATACCACGGTATCCGGATTGTCCTGGGGGATGACATCCCGGTATACCGGAAAACGGGCATCGATCAGCTTGGAGGTAAGATGATGCACGCCGGATTCCAGGCGGATCTGACGTTCCCCCAGGCTCAGCGCGATCGGCTCCTCGCTCTCCTCGGCGATGCGGCGTATCTCCATCACGGCCTTGCGCGGGACGATGCACTGGCTCGTCCCCGACGATGCCTCAAGACGTGTCTCGCTCATCGCCAGGCGATGGCCGTCGGTGGCCACGAGACGCAGGATATGATCGGCGTCGACCTCGAACAGGGTGCCGGTCAGATACTGGCGTGTTTCATCCTGGGACATGGCGAAGCTGGTGGCGGCGATCATGTCGGCCAGCTCGTGGCCGGGAACATGGATGGTGATGCCATCCCCATCGAGCTTCAGATCGGGGAAATCCTCCGGCGCCAGGATCGAAAGCCGGAACTTGGCCCGACCGCTCTGGATGTTCAGGAAGCCTTCATCGACCGCAAGCTCCACATCGCTTTCGGCATCGAGCTCCTTGACGATATCGAACAGCTTGCGCGCCGATACGGTGGTGGCGCCGTCCGCATGCACGGTCGCGGGGATACGCGTGCGTATCCCGACCTCGAGATCGGTGGCCGTGATGGTCAGGGCATTGTCGGCTGCCTGCAGCAGGACATTGGATAGGATCGGAACCGTATTCCTTTTCTCAACCACGCTTTGGCAACGCTGGACCGCTTGCACGATGGATGGCTTGGATACGGTGATGCGCATGATCCCTCCTCTTGATTGAACCCTTTTTAATTCATTGCATTCTAGCCGTCATAGTAAGGGATGTGAATCATGTGAATATGCCGGAAGCGGCCGAAATATCAAATGCTTGAAGAGCGCGTCCCTGTGGGTGATGTCTTTGCCGACGTGTGGATATTTTGTGTTTAACCCGTGGGTCATCGTTTCTTTGGTTCCCCGAGGATTCGTGCCCCCATGTTATCCACAGGCGGCCGGAGCGTTATCCCATGTGTTTTGTCGGATAATGGCTAGGCGCGGAGGATGGACAGGACGCGCTCGATCTCCTCATTGAACTCACTGGATTCCTTACGCATTTTGTCGATCTTGCGCACCGCATGCAGCACGGTGGTGTGGTCGCGGCCGCCGAACCTGCGGCCGATCTCCGGCAATGACCGCAGCGTCAGGGTCTTGGCGAGATACATCGCCACCTGGCGCGGGCGCACCACATTGGCGGTGCGGCGCGACGACAACAGGTCGGAGCGGCTGACGTTATATTGCCGCGCCACCACCCGCTGGATGTCCTCGATCTTGACACGCTTGGGCTCCTGCGGGCGGATCAGGTCGCGCACCTCGCGCTCGGCCATTTCCAGCGTAACCGCGTGGCCGGTCAGCTTGTTATGGGCCAGCAGGCGGTTGAGCGCGCCTTCCAGGTCGCGGCCGTTATGGGTGACGGTTTTGGCGATGTAGCCGAGCACCGGCAGCGGCACGTCGAAGCTCGGATGGTGGGCGCGCGCCGCCATCACCCGCGCTTTCAGGATCTCGAAACGCAATTCCTCGCCGAGCGGGCCCATCTCGACCACCAGTCCGCCGGCCAGCCGCGAGCGCACGCGGTCGTCGAGGCTTTCCAGTTCCGAGGGCGGTCGGTCGGAAGCGATGATCACCTGCCGTCCGGCGTCGATCAGCGCGTTGAGCGTGTGGCAGAACTCAGCCTGCGTCGACTTGCCTTGCAGGAATTGCAGGTCATCGATCACCAGCACGCCGATGCCGCGCAGCGCCTCCTTGAAGGCGAGCGCGGTCTGCGTGCGCAGCGCCGAGACGAAGCCGTACATGAATTTTTCGGCGGTGAGATAGAGTACCTTGCGTTCGCCCACCGCGTTGCCGGCCCAGGTGATCGCCTGAAGCAGGTGCGTCTTGCCGAGGCCGACGCCGGCGTGGATATAGAGTGGGTTGAACATCACCGGATCGGTGCGCTTGGCTGCCGCTACTTGCCTGGCGGCGGCGTGCGCCAGCGTGTTGGAGCGGCCAACCACGAAGCTCTCGAAGGTGAGGCGGGTATCGAGGGGCGAGCCGCCCAGTGCCTCGTGTACGCCGGGGTCGCCGGCAGACATCTGCCGGCCGTTGCCGAGCCCGTTGTTGCTGGGAAAGCGGCCGGC
>DATLWN010000122.1:0-5684 GCA_035576305.1 Mariprofundaceae bacterium | reverse complement strand
ATGGACGGCATCCTGTCCATGGTGCACGAGGCGGGGCTGACCCTGAAGGCCGGCTGCGGCATCGGCTACGAGTTCTCCACCCTCAGGCCCAAGGGCGCCTACGTGTCCGGGGCCGGCGCCTACACCTCGGGCCCCATGTCGTTCATGGACATCTACGACAAGATGTGCTTCACGGTGTCCTCGGCCGGCGGCCGCCGCGGCGCCCAGATGGGCACCTTCGACATCAGCCACCCGGACGTCATCGACTTCATCCGCGCCAAGCGCGAGGCCGGCCGGCTCAGGCAGTTCAACCTGTCCTGCCTGGTGACCCGCGACTTCATGGAGGCGGTGAAGGACGACGGCGACTGGGAGCTGGTGTTCCCGGCCACCGAGCACGAGCTTACGGACAAGGCCATGACCATCGTCTGGCGCGCCATGCCGGCCCTCGCGCACAGCGGCAAGTACACGGTGAACGACAAGGGCGAGATCGCCTGCCGCATCTACAAGACCATCCGCGCCAGGAGGCTGTGGGACGTCATCATGTCCTCGACCTACGACTACGCCGAGCCGGGCTTCATCCTGATCGACCGCGTCAACGAGATGAACAACAACTGGTTCTGCGAGGACATCCGCGCCACGAACCCCTGCGGCGAGCAGCCGCTGCCGCCGTACGGCGCCTGCCTGTTGGGCAGCGTGAACCTGACCAAGTTCGTGCTCGACCCCTTCACCGAGAACGCCCGCTTCGACTGGGACGAGTTCCGCGAGGTGGTGCGCGTGTTCACGCGCATGCTGGACAACGTGGTGGAGATCAACGGCCTGCCGCTGGAGAAGCAGCGCAACGAGATCATGAACAAGCGCCGCCACGGCATGGGTTTCCTCGGCCTGGGCAGCGCGCTGACCATGCTGCGCATCCCCTACGGCGCCCCGGAATCGCTCAGCTTCACCGAGCAGCTGTCCTACGAGATGGCGCGCACCGGCTTCGAGGTCGGGCTGGAGCTGGCGCGTGAGAAAGGCGCGGCGCCGATCATGGACGAGGAGTTCGAGATCACGCCGGAGCTGATGGCCAAGCGCCCGGAGATGAAGGCCGCCGGCATCAAGGTCGGCGACAAGGTCAAGGGCCGGGTGCTGTGGGCGCGCTACTCGCGCTACATGCAGCAGTTCGCGGCCACCGGCAACATCGAGGATGCCAGGCTGCTGAAGACGCTGGAGAGCGAGGGCTGCCGCTTCACGCACCACACCTCGATCGCGCCGACCGGCACCATCTCGCTTTCGCTCGCCAACAACGCCTCCAACGGCATCGAGCCCAGCTTCGCGCACCACTACGCGCGCAACGTCATCCGCGAGGGCAAGAAGTCCAAGGAGAAGGTGGACGTCTACTCCTTCGAGCTGCTGGCCTACCGCCATTTCGTCAATGCCGACGCGATGCCGTTCGCCGAGGACGAGGAGGCCAAGCTGCCGGACTACTTCATCAGCGCCGACGAGGTGACGCCGAAGCAGCACGTGGACATCCAGGCCGCGGCGCAGAAGTGGATCGACAGCTCGATCTCCAAGACCGCCAACGTGCCCACCGATTTCCCGTACGAGGACTTCAAGGACATCTACCTGTACGCCTACGACAAGGGCCTCAAGGGCTGCACGACCTTCCGCTTCAACCCGGAGGCCTTCCAGGGCGTGCTGGTCAAGGAGCAGGACCTCGCCAACACCACCTACCGCTTCAAGCTCGAGGACGGCAGCACGGTCGAGGTCAAGGGCAACGAGGAGGTCGAGTACGACGGCGAGATGCACACCGCCGCCAACCTCTTCGACGCCCTGAAGGAAGGCTACTATGGCAAGTTCTGACATCAGCTGGCCGGATCTGACGCCGCCGCCGATCAACCTGTGGTCGCTGGCGCGCGGCTTCGAGCAGGCCGCACGCCGGCACCCGATGCTGATCCTGCGCCGCCGGCAGCTGATGCAGCACCTGCAGCAGATGCAGCAGCTCCTGGTTGATGGCGACGGGGCCGACGACGGAGAGGGCCAGGGAGGAGAAGGGATATGATCAAGATCGACAAGAAGATCACCGGCTACGAGGTCAAGAAGCCCGCGGGCGAGGCCGAGGAGGCCAAGGTCACGCACATCGCGCCTCTCTTGGAGCGCGACGACGTGCTGGAGGGCAGCACCTACAAGATCAAGACGCCGCACTCCGAGCACGCGCTGTACATCACGATCAACGACGTGGTGGTCAACCCCGGCACGCCGGAGGAGCACCGCCGGCCGTTCGAGATCTTCATCAACTCCAAGAACATGGAGCACTTCGCCTGGATCGTGGCGCTGACGCGCGTGGTCTCGGCCGTGTTCCGCAAGGGCGGCGACGTCACCTTCCTGGTCGAGGAGCTCAAGGCCGTGTTCGACCCCAGAGGCGGCTACTACAAGCGCGGCGGCAAGTACATGCCGTCACTGGTGGCCGAGATCGGCGAGGTGATCCAGCAGCACCTGGTGTCCATCGGCATGATGGACGGCCAGCTGTCCACGCCGGAGCTGGAGCAGAAGAAGCAGAAGATCAAGGAGAAGCTCGGCGACAAGGCGATGATGAACGCCAACATCTGCCCGAAGTGCAACGCCAAGGCGTTCGTGCGCATGGACAACTGCGACACCTGCCTGGAGTGCGGGCACTCCAAGTGCGGCTGAGTTGATTGCCAGGCAACGGCAATTGGAAAGGGAGGCCGATGGCCTCCCTTTTTATCTCAAGAAATTAGCGGCCAGTGGTGCCGGAAATGCGAATGGCCGGGATTACATACGAGGCTTACGCTACAAGCTATTCAGCTTCTCCATGTTGTGGATGGCACGGCTGGCCACGTTGTCGAGGGCCATCTTCAATGATGCCGGCGTAGCCGTAGGCAGGTACACCTCGGTCTGGCAGTCGATGTCGCCACGATCATCGTCGAGTACGAATTTGGCGCCCACATCATCGTTGTTCATCTTCATCGCCTCCGTGAGCAGGGCACGACTGAAAACGTAGTGCGGGGGGCGATGCACGATCGTAACGAAGATCAGGGCGAATTCCCGCCGGTTATTCGAGTAGGTAACGTATTCATTAATGGTCTTTCCCTTGCCATCGTTGAACGGGACCATCCAGCTACCATTCAAGGTTTTGTACTTCAGGCCCGTCTGCTGCAGCAGGGACGCCAGGACATCCTGCGCTTGCGCCTGGGCGGCAAAAGCAGCGAGGCTGAAGACCAGTGCCCCAAGAACAAAAAAGCGTGTCGATAAAACCCGAGTGTTCATGTACTTCTCCACAAAAGGGGCACATGGCCGATTGATGAAAGAATGCCGCGTTACCACATTATTCCAGACACATGTGCTTGTCCATTTATGCGACCGAATTCTGGGGACACATTACTTAATGGTGAGGATATCCGCCGCCTGAGCGCCGAGGCGGAAGACAAAACCGGCGCGGCGATAAGGCTGCGCGCCATAAAAATGATCGGCCGCCCGTTTGGGCGGCCTGATCGGAAATCGCGCCAGGCAACGGCCGCTTTCGGCCACTGCCGATCCCAGGCTTCCCGCCCAGGATCCATCAGCGCATGGTCTTGTTTAGGCTGTGACTTTCGAGAGGAAAACGAAGCCGAAGAAAACCGCCAGGACCACCACAGCGAACTCGATTACACCTGTCATATCACCCTCCTGGAATCATCGTGAAATCCGATGGGACGCATCCCATCGTGAACAACGATGAGGGACAAGGGCAGTAATTGCGCACACCAGGGGGAGAATTACCTGCCCGCTTCCGGCCGAAGGCGGCCATCGCCGGATTCCCGGGGATGACCTGCATCACCTTCATTTCGGAGTAAATGGGTCTACAATAGGAACGGGAGGCATGATGCCTCCCTTTTCAGTCCGGTCGATGCCCCGAGATGGTAGCAGCCGGGACACACAGCATCGCATCGACCTTGCCGCCGGACTGCCATGGCTACCGAGGAGGTGCAACCCCATGACAGCAACCAGATCGAGATGGCTGGACCGTATCAACCTGATTCTCGGCGCATGGCTTTTCGTGCTGCCATTGCTTGGCCTGATGCCGCTGGACTCTGCGGCGGCGATCAACGGTTATCTCTTCGGCGTCATCGTCGCCGGGGTGTCGGTGGCGGCGCTGGTGAGGGAAAAGGCATGGGAGGAATGGAGCAGCTTCGCCATCGGCCTGTGGCTGATGTTCGCCCCGTTCGTCCTGGACTTCGCCAGCGGCGACCTGGTGATGTGGAACAGCATCGTCATCGGGCTGTTCATCGCCGGCGACACGCTGTGGCGCGTGGCGTTTTCCCCGCGCGAGAGCGGCGGGCATCACCCGTCCCACGCCTGACAAGGGTGCGGGGGATCTCCCCCGCCCCTTTCCGCATCCTTACTTGAATTTCGGCGGGCCGAAATCCGAGCTGGCCGGCTTGGGGCTCGCCTTGGCGGCCGCAGGAGGGGCCACCACCGCGACCGCCGCCCGGCACGCCGGGAAGGTCGAGCAGGCCCAGAAGCGCTTGCCGGCCTGCTTGCCCTTCGTGGCCACCCTGAGGACCATCGGGCTGCCGCAGCGCGGGCAGGTCTTCGCGGGCGCCTTCGCCGGCTCCTCCTGCTCCGCGCCGGCCCTGGCCGACGGACCGGTCAGGCCCGCTTCGAGCCTCTGCACGATCAGCGCCACGGCCGCCTTGGTGATGATGGGAACGCTCTTCGACTTGATGTAGCGCACATAGTCGCTGCCCCGCGTCACGTTCGCCGGCATCGGCGATTCGAAGGTGGCGCCGCTGACGAAGGCCAGCACCGGGAACACCTTGCTTGCATCGAGGCCGAGCATCGCCGCGACCACCCGGGCGTGCCTGTTGGCCCGCACCAGCGGATTGGCGAAGGCATGCTTGCGCTTGCCGCTCTGCTGCACCCAGGCCTTCTGCTCCGCGCCGCCGAAGATGCGGCCCCGCATGGTCGTGGTCTCGACCACGAAGACGCCGAACGGGGAGACGATGATGTGATCGACCTCGTCGGTGCCGTTGCCGGTCGGCAGCGCCACATGCCTGACCATGTGGTAGTTGCTCCTGTCCAGCTTCAGCTTCGTCGCCAGGCGGACCCCCCAGCCGTTGAGCGTGTCGGTCGGGCTCCAGGAACCGCTCATGCCCCGCTTGCTGCTTTCGAGACCCATGGATTTCATCATGTTTCACCACCTGCCTGATCGTCGGACCTGGCTCATCAGACACGAATCCGCCTCCCGGCAACATGACCGCCGTCACCAAGCCGGCTGCCGGGGAATGGCCTATGCTTGAAAACCGGACAGGCGAAGGAGGCGGAACATGGGCAATCAGGCGCAACAGCCCGACTGGGGCAGGATCGCGGAGAAATTCGACCTGTGGCTGCCGTACATCGCGCCGGTCGGCGAGGCGATGCTGGAGCTGTTGCCGATCGCACCCGGCGACCGGGTGCTCGACGTGGCCTGCGGCACCGGCGAGCCGGCGCTGACGCTGGCCAGGGACAACCCGCATGCCCACATCACCGCCATCGACGCCGCGCCGCCGATGGTCGAGGTGGCCCGGCGCAAGGCGCACGACGCGGGGCTCGACAACATCGACTTCGAGGCCATGCCGGCCGAGCACATGCGCTTCGCCGACGGCTTCTTCCACAAGCTGTGCTGCCGCTTCGGCGTGATGCTGTTCGAGGATTCCGAGCGGGGGCTTTCCGAGATGCACCGCGTGCTG
>DATLWN010000121.1:0-1944 GCA_035576305.1 Mariprofundaceae bacterium | reverse complement strand
TGGACAGCACGTCCATGCCCTGGGCGCGTGAGATGCGCGGTACCAGCTCCATGGCGAAGCAGCTCAGGCCCGCCTCGGCGTAATCGGCCAGAAGCGGATTGGCATAGGGGGAGAACATGGCGACCACCGCCGCGCCCTGCGGCGTCTGGGCCAGTTCGGAGGCATCCGGCGCCTGCACCTTCAGCACCACATCGGCATCATGGCAGGCGGCACTGTATGAGGATTCGAGCTTGGCACCGACCTCACGGTAGGCGGCATCCGTGAAACAGGCCCGCGTCCCGGCCCCCTGCTCCACCACGACCTCGCAGCCGGCGGCGATGAACTTCTTGACCGTTTCGGGAGTCGCCGCCACGCGCGCTTCAAAGGCACGGGTTTCAGCGGGAACGGCTATGCGCATGCGAATCCTCCACTCACGATGTCCCCCGACGCCGATCGGGCCCATCGCATGCCTTCACCGCCGGGGGCGGGAAGCCAAAGACGGGCGAGTGTAGTCACGGACCGACCTTTGACAAGTCCAGAGCCACGCGGCGCAACATGGACACGGAGCCCGCGAATGCCTCCAGCTCCACCAGTTCGGCCGCCGGCACATGCACATGGGCGTAGCGGTACAGGTCGGGATCGAGGCAGTCCATTCCAAAGAAGATCAGGTCGAGATCCAGCGTGCGCGGACGCCAGGAACCGGCGGTGCGGTCCCGGCCGTGGCGATCCTCGAGCCGCTTCAGCCAGGCATCGAGTTCCGCCCGCTGCCGGTCCGTGTCGATCAGGCAGCAGGCATTGAGGAAATCATCGCCTTCCATGCCCACGGCCGGCGAACGGTACACCGACGAGAAGCGCGCCGCAGGGTATGCCTCGCGGATCTCGCGGGCCGCCGCCGTCAGATGCCGTTCGGGTTCGATGTTCGAGCCCATGCCGATCAGCACGCGGGTCAAACGGGCCGGCCCCGCTCGATCAGCACCGCCACGTTCTCGGAATGGCGCACCGCCCCCGGCTTGGACATCTTCAGGCGCAGCCAGGGCACGCCGAACTCCTGCATGACGATGGCCGCACAGCGCTCGGCCAGCGATTCGATCAGGCCGTAGCTCGATGTCTCGACGAAGTTGATCAGGCGCTTGGCCACCGCCTTGTAGTCCAGCGCGTCGCCGATGGCATCGCTGGCCGCCGCCGCCGTGATGTCCCAGGCCATCTCCAGATCGATGCGCACCGTCTGGCGGATCTCCCGCTCCCAGTCGTAGATGCCGATGACCGTCTGCACCTCCAGTCCCTCGATCAGAATGCGGTCGAATCGATTCACGCTGCGCCTCCTATTTCCCCTGGCGGATTGGGGCCAAAACCTTGACAGCGCCGCCCCACCCCCGAAAATGCGCCGCCTTTGCTATACTATCAAGCGGAGGGTTTACCAATGCCAGCAAGCGTGATCAAGGTAACCGAGGAAATCGTTTCCTGCTCCGACAATGGTCAGCATCCCCTGGTCTACATCAAACTGACGAACGGTCAGGGCCGCTGTCATTACTGCGGGCAGGTATTCGAATACGTATCGGTCGACAAGGTTAAGCCCCAGGCCGCCTGATTCTAGGCCTGGCGCTGGCGTACGGCTTCGAACAGCGCCACCCCTGTCGCCACCGACACGTTCAGCGATTCCACCGATCCCGGCATCGGGATGCGTAGCAGTTGATCGCAGCGTTCGCGCACCAGCCGGCGCAGTCCGGCCCCTTCCGCCCCCATCACCAGCCCCAGCGCACCCTTAAGCTTCACCGAGTAGATGTCGGCCTCGGCCTCGCCGGCCAGGCCGCAGATCCAGAAGCCTTTCTCCTGCAGCGCCTCGATGCTGCGCACCAGGTTCGTCACCGCGATCACCGGCAGCCGGGACAGCGCCCCGCAGGCGCTCTTGGCCACCACCGGCGAATTCAGATCGGCGGCATGATCCTTCGGAATGACCACGCCCGC
>DATLWN010000120.1:0-8505 GCA_035576305.1 Mariprofundaceae bacterium | reverse complement strand
GACGACTTCATCAAGACCATGCGGATTTCCAGCGCGGGTTTGCGGGTGCAGGACTTGCCCAGCCCTTTCGACTTCAGGTACGAGGTGGGATACAGCATCTCCTGCATGCCCGGCCCGCCCTTCGGGCCCTCGTAGCGGATTACCACCACGTCGCCCGCCCTCACCTTGTCGTTGAGGATGGCGCCCACCGCCGCCTCCTGGGACTCGAACACGCGTGCCCTACCGGTAAAGCGCCAGATCGACTCGTCCACACCCGCCGTTTTGACGATGCAGCCACGCTCGGCAATGTTGCCGTAGAGCACGGCCAGGCCGCCCTCCTTCGAGTAGGCGTGCGCCAGATCGCGGATGCAGCCCGCCTCGCGGTCCAGATCCAGCGTCTTGTAGCGCTCGGCCTGCGAGAAGGCCTCGGTGGTCGGGATGCCGCCGGGCGCGGCCCGGTACAGGTGTCTGGCCTCCTCGTTGTCGGCCCTGGTGATGTCCCATTCGTCCAGGGCGTTGCCGATCGTCGTCGCATGCACGGTCGGCACGTGGCGGTTGATCAGCCCCGCCCGGTCGAGCTCGGCCAGGATGCCGATGACGCCGCCGGCGCGGTGCACGTCCTCCATGTGGTAGGCCTGCGTGGCCGGCGCCACCTTGCACAGGTTCGGCACGCGCCGGGAAAGCCGGTCGATGTCGGCCATCGTGAATTTCACGCCCGCCTCCTGGGCGCAGGCCAACAGATGCAGCACCGTGTTCGTGGAGCCGCCCATGGCGATGTCCAGGCTCATGGCGTTCTCGAAGGCCTCGAAGGTGGCGATGGCGCGCGGCAGCACGCTCGCGTCCTCCTGCTCGTACCAGGCGCGGGCGATCTCCACCGCCAGGCGGCCGGCCCGCAGGAACAGTTCCCTGCGATCCGCGTGCGTGGCCACCAGGGAGCCGTTGCCCGGCAGCGCCAGGCCCAGGGCCTCGGCCAGGCAGTTCATCGAGTTGGCGGTGAACATGCCGGAGCAGGAGCCGCAGGTCGGGCAGGCCGAGCGCTCGACCGCCGCCACGTCCTCGTCGGACTCGTTGGCATCCCCGGCCATGATCATGGCGTCGATCAGGTCCAGGTGCAGCTCGCGGTTGTGCAGCGTGATCTTGCCGGCCTCCATCGGTCCGCCGGAGACGAACACGGCCGGGATGTTCAGCCTCAGTGCGGCCATCAGCATGCCCGGCGTGATCTTGTCGCAGTTGGAGATGCACACCATGGCGTCGGCGCAGTGGGCGTTGACCATGTACTCGACCGAATCGGCGATCAGGTCGCGGCTGGGCAGGCTGTACAGCATGCCGCCGTGGCCCATGGCGATGCCGTCGTCGATGGCGATGGTGTTGAACTCCTTGGCCACGCCGCCGGCCGCCTCGATCTCGCGCGCCACCATCTGCCCCAGGTCCTTCAGGTGCACGTGACCCGGCACGAACTGCGTGAAGGAGTTGACCACGGCGATGATCGGCTTGTCGAAATCGCCGTCGGTCATGCCGGTGGCGCGCCACAGGGCGCGCGCGCCCGCCATGTTGCGGCCGTGGGTGGTGGTGCGGGAACGGTACGCAGGCATAACTCAAACCTCGGAGCGATGGATGGGCTGAATCCCCGATGCCTCGGGGCCCCTCGGCGCGATATTAGTCCGGAAAGCGCGCGATATCACGCCCCGCCAGCAGCCCGGATGGAAAACGCACGGCGACTCAGATCTCCTGCAGCACCCGCAAAAGCGACGATTTGAACTCGGCGGCCATCTGGCGCAGCCCGTCATTGCTGGAATGATTCGCCGTCAGCGAGGGATCGGTAAATTCGATATGAACGTCCCCGGCCAGGTCCTGACGCACGATGGCATTGGCCGCCATCAGGCCGAGCAGCGGTTCGATCTCGATGGCCCGGCAGGCCAGTTCCCGGTGAATCACCGTCATCACCCGGTACGCCGGCAGCTCTTTCTCGTGCAGGGCCGCTGCCACATCGGTCGCGCCCATCAGCTGGAACCCGCCGGCATCGAGCGCTGCCTTGACGCGGGCCACGGCAGCCTCGACGCTCATCTGCACGGTCTTTCCAAAGCCGAGCCTGGAAACGCTGACGTGCCCCCTTCCCGCGTCGTCCGCCATGCTGTGAATCGCCTGCTCCTGCTCCTGCCGGCGCTTCACCTCCTCCACGGACCGCACGAAATGTTGGCGATCGGTACTGTGGATCGTGAGCCCTTCCTTTTGGATGCGCCTGGTCGCCAGGAAAATCAGCGCCAGGGCAAGCAGGCAAGCCACACCCAAGGCGATGAGAATATAGGTCTCCATGCCACCCTCCCAAGTCGCGCGAATGACGAACGGCAAACACACAACGAAACATACTGACACTGCGACATAACCAAGACCGAAATGTGGCCTAGATCACAAATGCCGGCGGGCGATCCGTGCGCGTTGACAGGCGCGAGGATGCACCTAAGACTCCCCCTATGAGCACGGAAGCCCTGCTGCAGCAGCTCTACGAGACCCCCGAAAGCGACCTGATCGAGGATATCCGCCGCATCCGCTCCGAGCTCGACGGCCAGGTGCTGATCCTCGGCCACCATTACCAGCGCGAGGAGGTGTTCGCCTTCGCCGACATCAGCGGCGACTCGCTGAGGCTGTCGCAGGAGGCGGCGAAGACCCGCGTGCCGTACATCATCTTCTGCGGCGTGCATTTCATGGCCGAAACGGCCGACATCCTGACTGGTGACGAGCAGGCGGTGATCCTGCCGGACCCGGCCGCCGGATGCTCGATGGCCGACATGGCCGATAGCGAGCAGGTCGGACGATGCTGGCAGGAGCTTTCCACGGTGCTCGATCCGGACGCGGCGGTCACGCCGGTCACCTACATCAACTCCGCGGCCACCCTGAAGGCCTTCTGCGGCGAGCACGGCGGCATCGTCTGCACCTCGTCGAACGCGAAGCGCGTGATGGAATGGGCCTGGAAACAGCGGCAGAAGATCCTGTTCTTCCCGGACCGGCACCTGGGCGAGAACACCGCCGTGGCCATGGGCGTGAAGGACGCCGACATGATCGTCTGGGACCCGGAGCAGCCCATGGGCGGCAACACCCGCCAGGATATCGAGAGGGCCCGGCTGATCCTGTGGAACGGCTTCTGCTCGGTGCACCAACTGTTCCGCCCGGAGCATGTGGACACGATGCGCCGCGCCCATCCGGGCATCCGCATCTCCGTGCACCCGGAATGCAGCCGGGCGGTCTGCGCCAAGGCCGACTTCATCGGCTCCACCGAGGCCATCATCAGGGACGTGGCGGCGGCCGATCCCGGGCAGGCGTTCGCCATCGGCACCGAGCTGAACCTGGTCAACCGCCTGCGCCTGCAGCACCCGGACAAGCCGGTGTACTTCCTATCCCCGATGGTCTGCATGTGCTCGACGATGTTCCGCACCGACCCGCAGCACCTGTACGCCTCGCTGAAGGCCATCCGCGACGGCGGCCCGCTCAACCGGGTGACGGTGCCGCCCGAGATCAAGCGATGGAGCAGGCTCGCCCTGCAAAGGATGCTCGACCTTGGTTAGACATATCCTGCCGCGCCTTGCCCTGCCCTGTGCCCTGATCTGCATGCTTGCGGCCGTGCCCGCCCGGGCCGAGACGCCGACGGCGGACCCCACAGCCGACCAGATGCAGCAGGCCGTGCAGGCCTTCATCGATTCGCCGGACCACATCTTCGCGCCGGACACCATCGGCAAGGCCCAGGCCTATGTCGGGGCAGCACTCTTGGCCAGCCAGCAGAACAACAAGGACCAGCTGACCGCCAGCCTGCAGGCCGCCGAGACGGCGCTGAACGAGGCCAAGCGGGTCGCCGCCGACTACAAACAGCGCCACCGTGACCTGCTGGCCCTGCGCCAGCACGCGAAACAGGCGGTCGATCTGGTGCACGATCCGGCCAAGGTCAACGATTTCGACACCCTGTTCGCCCAGGCCGAGCAGGCGCTGGGCGCCGCCATCACCGCCAACGAGGCCGGGCAGCTGAACACCGATGCCCAGAAGGCCGGGGAGGCCGAAGCGCTGTACAAGCAGGCGATGCGGGCCACGCTGCCGGCCATCATCGACCAGGCCCAGACGGCGCTGGATGCCGCCCGCAACAGCTACGCCAGCCACTATGTGCCGGCGCTGTACGGCGCCGCCAAGCAGGAGATCTACGCCCTGAAACAGGCCGCC
Source organism: Mariprofundaceae bacterium (assembly GCA_035576305.1). Classification (GTDB taxonomy): domain Bacteria; phylum Pseudomonadota; class Zetaproteobacteria; order Mariprofundales; family Mariprofundaceae; genus DATLWN01. The sequence continues at coordinate 4,323 of DATLWN010000120.1, read as the reverse complement.
GACGGCATCACCGCCGCGCTGCCGGACCAGCCGGCGCATGCCCTGCTGCTGGCACGCAAGGCGCAGGACACGGCCGACCGCATACGCCAGCTGCGCCGCCGCTCCGACGGCTACGAGTCGCTGATCCTCGACGCCTCGAAACAGCGCAAGCAGGTGGCGGCCGCGCTCGGCGAGGATATCGACGTCGACGACCTGGCCACCGATATCCCCGCCGCCGACCTGGTGCAGAAGGCCGCGGACCTCAAGGAACAGATGGACCGGCAGCGCCAGCAGTACCAGGACGACCTGGCGACACTGAAGGCGCAGGACGCCGCCCTGCTGCAGCAGAAGCTGGACGAGCAGAAACAGCAGCTGCTGAGCGCGCAGAACACGCAGCTGAGCACGCTGAAGGACGCCTTCCAGGCCAAGCTGGCCCAGGAGACCTTCGAGACCAAGCGCCAGGACAAGCTGCGCAAGCTGTTCAGGCCGGGCGAGGTCGAGGTCTACATCAACCTCGACGGCTCGCTGCTGGTCCGGCTGACGGCCCTGAAGTTCTCCCCGAGCCAGAGCCGGATCAACAAGGCCAAATACGGCGATCTGATCCGGCGCCTGAAGCAGGCCCTGGACCTGTACGGTGACCGCCGCTACCGCATCGAGGGCCACACCGACAACCAGGGCGAGGTCAAGGCCAACCAGGTGCTGTCGCTGAAACGGGCCGAGGCGGTGCGCGACCTGCTGGTCGCCGACGGCCTGGATGCGTCCAAGGTCAAGACCTTCGGCTACGGCGAGGTGCGCCCGATCGCCAGCAACGAGTTCGAGAAGGGACGGGCGATGAACCGCCGCATCGATGTCGTCATTGAGGCGCCGACCCCGTCCAAATGACCGAACCGGAAATCCTCGCAGACCTGCCCGAACACCTGCACCAGCCGGCCGCAGCGCTGCTGGAGGCATTCGCCGACCAGCCGGTGCACAAGCGGCGCGTGCTGATCGAGACGCTGCACCTGCTGGCCGGACACCACGACACCGCCGACATGAAGATGATGGCCAACGTGATCAACGAGATCCGGCGCGGCCTGAATGTGTTCGCGCCCTACAAGCCCTTCCGCAAGGCCAGCATCTTCGGCTCGGCGCGCATCGGCGGTGACGACCCGCGCTACCGGCAGACGCGGGACTGCGCCCGGGCGCTGACCGAGGCCGGCTTCATGATCATCACCGGCGGCGGCGGGGGCATGATGCGCGCCGCCAACGAGGGAGCCGGAGCCGACCAGTCCTTCGGCATCAACATCAACCTGCCGATGGAGCAGTTCCCGAACCCGTTCGTCGACGGCTCGCCGCGCCATTTCTTCTGCAAGTATTTCTTCACGCGCAAGCTGTTCTTCCTGAAGGAAAGCGACGCGGTGATCCTGACCCCCGGCGGCTTCGGCACCCTGGACGAGACCTTCGAGACGCTGACGCTGCTGCAGACCGGGCGCAACCCGCCGGTGCCGGTGGTGCTGCTGGAGGCCCCCGACGACGACTACTGGGGGCCGTTCCTGCAGTCGTGGATGCGCCAGCTCGTCAACGACCGCCTGATCAGCCCGGACGATTTCCAGCTGCTGTTCCACACCGACAGCGTGGCCTCGGCGGTGGAGCACATCACCGACTTCTACAGCAATTACCACAGCTTCCGCTATGTCGGCGACATGATCCTGCTCAGGATCCTGAACCCGCTGGGCGAGGAGGCATTGGGGCGGCTGAACGCCGAGTTCGCCGACGTGCTGAACGAGGGCACGATCGAGCAGGTGCTCGACTGGCCGAACAGCGACGATGCTTGCTATGCGCACCTGCCGCGCCTGCGCATGCATCTGGACCGCGGGCGCATGAACGTGCTGCCGATGCTGATCCGGCGCATGAACGCGCTGTCGGCCAGGGGGAAACGGGGCGGCGGCTGATCAGCCGGCGGTGCTGCCGGACTCCTCCGGACGGAGCACCCTGGCCAGATGGTCGAGCACGCCGTTGATGAAGCCGCGCGGGGCCTCGCCGGCATAATCCCGGGTCAACTCCAGCGCCTCGTTGATGATCACCCGGTACGGTGTCTCCAGCTTGTGCATCATCTCCCAGGCGGCCAGGCGCAGCACCGTATGCTCGACATGGGCGATGCTCTTCAGGCTGCGGCCGCGCACGGCGCCGGAGATCGCCTCGTCGATCCGGGCCACGTCGGTGGTGACGCCGTGCACCAGCTCGCGCATGAAGTCCCGATCCTGATCCGAGCGCTCCCGCTGCTGCAGGCGATCGGCCAGCAGCGACGGGATCATCGCGCCGTCCTGCCCGCCGTTGTGCCAGGCGTACAGCACCTCCAGCGCCGATTCACGCGCCTTGTGCCGGTTGAGCCGCCTGGGTTTGTTCGATGTCTGTGGCAATCAGGACTCCAGTTGTTGCAGCAATCGGGCCACCTCGACGGCGGTCAGGGCAGCCTCGGCCCCCTTGTGGCCGTGGGCCCCGCCGATGCGCTCCCGCGCCTGCTCGGCGGTATCGACGGTCAGCACGCCGTTGCCGACGCCGACATCGCCGCGCTGCGCCACGCGGCCGATGGCATCCATGGCACCCCGGCAGACATATTCGAAATGGGCCGTCTCGCCGCGGATCACGCAGCCGAGGCAGACGATGGCGTCATAGGCGCGGGAGGCCGCCATGCGCGCCGCGATGGTGCCGATCTCGAAGGCACCCGGCACGTGCACGACGCGGATCGAGGTCTCTTCGGCGCCGTGGGCCTTCAGCGCCGCCAGCGCCCCGTCCAGCAGCGCCTCGGTGATGGCGCCGTTGAAGCGGGACACGACGATGCCGACGGACAGGCCCGAGGCATCGACATTGCCCGCCAGATGCGGCGCATCGAGGCTCACTTGCCCTTGCCCCCGGCATCCAGGCCAACGTTCAGGATGTGGCCGAGCTTGTCCCTTTTCGCGGTCAGGTAGGCGATGTTGTCGGCATGCACGCTCGATTGCAGCTGCACGCGTTCGACCACCTCCAGGCCGTAGCCGTCCAGGCCGATGATCTTCTTCGGATTGTTCGTCAGCAGCCTCAGCTTCCTGAGGCCCAGGTCGCGCAGGATCTGCGCCCCGATGCCGTAGTCGCGCAGGTCGGCCCGGAAGCCCAGCTGGCGGTTGGCCTCGACCGTGTCGTGGCCGGCATCCTGCAGCTGGTAGGCCTTGAGCTTGTTCAGCAGGCCGATGCCGCGTCCCTCCTGGCGCAGGTACAGCACCACGCCCTCGCCCGCCTCGGCCACCTGGCGCAGGGCGGCATGCAGCTGGGAGCCGCAGTCGCAGCGGCGGGAGGCGAACACGTCCCCGGTCAGGCACTCGGAATGCACGCGCACCAGCGTCGGCCGCTCCGGCGCCGGATCGCCCATCACCAGCGCCACGTGCTCGGCCTTGTCGACCATGTTGGTGTAGCCGACCATGCGGAACTCGCCGAACTCGGTCGGCAGGCGCACCTCGACCTCGCGCTTGACCAGCGAATCGTGCTTCAGGCGGTGGCGGATGATGTCGGCGATGCAGCCGATCTTCAGGCCGTGCCGCTCGGCGAAGGCCTTCAGCTCCGGCATGCGGGCCATGGTGCCGTCGTCGTTCATGATCTCGCAGATCACGCCGGCCGGCGAAAGCCCCGCCATGCGCGCCAGATCGATGCTGGCCTCGGTGTGGCCGGCGCGCACCAGCACGCCGCCCTCGCGGCCCACGAGCGGGAACACGTGGCCGGGCATCGTGATGTCGTCCGCCGTCGCCTGCGGATTGACGGCGGTGCGGATGGTATGGGCGCGGTCGTAGGCCGAGATGCCGGTCGTGATGCCGCGGGCCGCCTCGATCGACACCGTGAAATTCGTCTTGAACTTGGCGTTGGAGTCGCTGACCATCATCGGCAGCTTCAGGCGATCGGCCTGCATCTGGGTGATCGACAGGCAGATCAGGCCGCGTCCGTAGCGGGCCATGAAGTTGATCGCCTCCGGGGTCACCCACTCGGCCGCCATCACCAGATCGCCCTCGTTCTCGCGCGATTCGTCGTCGGCCAGGATGATCATGCGCCCGGATTTGAGCTCGTCGATCAGTTCCTCGCATGTGGCCAGCGTCATGCCTCGTCCTCCTTGGCCTGCAGCTCATTGACCTGCAATAGGCGTTCCGCGTAGCGGCCCAGGATGTCGGTCTCGAGATTGACCCGGTCCCCGGCCCGCATGCCGCCCAGATTGGTGTGCTGCAGGGTATGCGGAATGAGGTTGACAGAAAACCGGTATTTGTCCACTGCGTTGACCGTCAGGCTGACGCCGTTGACCGTCACCGAGCCCTTCGTGACCACGTAGCCGGCCAGATGCGCCGG
>DATLWN010000119.1:0-4127 GCA_035576305.1 Mariprofundaceae bacterium | reverse complement strand
GCATCCGCACCATCCGCACCCGCGCCGTCCAGGCGGTCGAGCAGGCGCCAGACGCGGTGCAGGAAGCGGTTCGCCCCCTCCACGCCGGCATCGCTCCATTCCAGGTCCTTCTCCGGGGGTGCGGCGAACAGGATGAACAGGCGCGCCGTATCGGCCCCGTACTGCTCGATCAGGGCATTGGGATCGACGGTGTTGCCCTTGGACTTGCTCATCTTGGCGCCGTCCTTCAGCACCATGCCCTGGGTCAAGAGGCGCGTGAACGGCTCATCGCCGCCGCCCTCGGCACCGAACAGGCCCTCGTCGCGCATCAGCTTGTAGAAGAAACGCGCGTACAGCAGATGCAGCACCGCGTGCTCGACGCCGCCGATGTACTGGTCGACCGGCAGCCAGCGATGCACCGCCGCGCGATCGAGCATCGCCGCCTCGTTGCGCGGGCTGGTGTAGCGCGCCATGTACCACGAGGACTCCATGAAGGTGTCGAAGGTATCGGTCTCGCGCCTGGCGGGCTTGCCGCAGACCGGGCAATCCACATGCACGAAGGCCTCGCAGGTGGTCAATGGGCTGGCGCCACCGGTCGGCTTCAGGTCCTCCGGCAGCACCACCGGCAGCTCGGCGTCCGGTACCGGCACGATGCCGCAGCCCCCGCAATGGATCACCGGGATCGGCGTGCCCCAGTAGCGCTGGCGGGACACCAGCCAGTCGCGCAGCCGGTACTGCACGCGCTCCTTGCCGCGGCCGTGCGCAGCCAGATGGGCCGTGATCGCGCTCTTGGCCGCATCCGAGGCCAGGCCGTCGAACGCGCCCGAATGCACCAGCACTCCCGGATCGGTGAAGGCGGCCTGCTGCACGTCAACCACCGCGCCGTCGGCCGGGGCGATCACCTGCCTGATCGGCAGGCCGTACTTCCGGGCGAACTCATGGTCGCGCTCGTCATGCGCCGGCACGCTCATCACCGCACCCGTGCCGTAGCCCATCAGCACGAAGTTGGCCACCCACACCGGCACCTTCTCGCCGGTGATCGGGTGCACGGCGTTGATGCCCAGCGGCATGCCCTTCTTCTCCATCAGGGCCACGTCCGCTTCCTTGGTCGAGATATGCGCGCATTCCTCGATGAAGGCCGCCAGTTCAGGATTCGATTCAGCCGCTTTTTTCGCCAGCGGGTGACCGGCCGCCACCGCCATGTAGGTCACGCCCATCAGCGTGTCCGGGCGGGTGGTGAAGATGTCCAGCACCTGTTCCGAGCCATCGATGGGGAAAAACACCTCGGCACCGGTCGAGCGGCCGATCCAGTTGCGCTGCATCTCGCGCACGCGCTCCGGCCAGCCGGGCAGCCTGTCCAGGTCGTTCAGCAGCTCCTCGGCGTAATCGGTGATGCGGATGAACCACTGCGCCAGGTTCCTGCGCACCACCGGCGTATCGCAGCGCCAGCAGGCGCCGTCGATGACCTGCTCGTTGGCCAGCACCGTATGGCAGTGCTCGCACCAGTTGACCTCCGCCTCCTTGCGGTAGGCGAGCCCCTTCTGCAGCAGGCGCGTGAACAGCCACTGCTCCCAGCGGTAGTACTCCGGCCGGCAGGTGGCGATCTCGCGCTCCCAGTCGTAGGACAGGCCGAGCCGCTTCAGCTGCCCGCGCATCTGGCGGATGTTGGCGTAGGTCCATTCGGCCGGCGGCCGGCCGTGCTTGATAGCGGCATTCTCGGCCGGCAGGCCGAAGGCATCCCAGCCCATCGGGTGCAGCACGTTGAAGCCGCGCATGCGCTTGTAGCGCGCGATGGCGTCGCCCAGGCAGTAGTTGCGCACATGCCCCATGTGCAGGTTGCCGGACGGATACGGGAACATCGCCAGGCAGTAGTAGGTCTCGCGGGTATCGGCGGGATCATCCGAGGCCGCATCGGCGGCAAGCGCCTGCCACCGCTGCTGCCATTCTCGCTCAATGCGCTGTGCATCGTATCGTTCACTGCCGCCGGACACCGCTCGCCCCCTTGTCGAAAAGCTTGTCGAAGAGTGCGGCAATGATGGGGGCTAGCCGGCGCAAAGGAAAGCCTCCCCGGCCCGGTCATGCAAAAAAAACGGGGCTGTCGCCATGCAACAACCCCGCATCGCTAAACGGATCGTGGAACGCCTCAGTCGGCGAGCGCCTCACGCAGGCGCTTCAGGCCCCTGGCCTCGATCTGGCGCACCCGCTCGATCGATACCCCGAACTGCTCGGCCAGCTGCTTGAGGGTGGCCGGCTGATCGGCCATGTAGCGCTGGGCGAGGATCTGGCGCTCGCGTTCGTCCAGGTTCGCCATGGATTCCTGCAGCCTGGCATGGCGATGCTGCTCCCAATCCGCCTCGATCACCGCCTGCTCGGGGGTCGACTCCGGCGCTTCCAGGGAAGCCAGCATGGAATATCCTTCCACATCGGCATCCAGCGACACATCCCGCTGCAGGTAGGCATTGGCTGCCTCCCGGAACTTCTCGCCCGAGATGCCGAAATCCGCCGCCACTGCATCGGCGTCATGGCCCTCCATCGCCGCGATGGCGGTACGGGCCTGCTTCAGGCCGGCGAAAATCCGGCGCTGGATCTTGCTGGTCCCCAGCTTGACGATGCTCCAGGAACGCAGGATGAAATCATGGATGGCCGCGCGCACCCACCAGGAGGCGTAGGTCATCAGCCTGAAGCCCCGCTCCGGATCGAAGCGCTTGACGGCATGCATCAGGCCCAGCGTGCCCTCCTGGATCAGGTCCATCTCCGGCAGGCCGAAATGCCGGTACTCGCGGGCGATGCCGGCCACGGCATACAGGTTGGCACAGACGAGCTGCCTGGCGGCATCGAGATCGCGCCCCGTATGCCAGCGCCGTGCCAGCGCCAGTTCCTGATCGGCCGTCAGCCGTTCGATACGGCGCACGTCGCGATAGAACAGGTTCAGGCTCGTCATATCCACAGCCGAAGCAATCATGGCACCTCCGTCCATTCCGCGTGTTAGCACTCCGGATGGCCGAGTGCCAATTCAATCGCAGCCGGGGCTTTTCGTCAATATAGGCTAGTAATCGACCAGGTCGGGCGAGATACGGCGCAAAGTGGCCACCATGGCGCCCAGCAGGCCCGTCAGGGCACCACCCAGGACCAGCTCCGGCAACAGCAGACCCAGCTGCGGCTGCACCGACAGCACGCGCAGCCAGTCGCCCAGCGCCCACACCAGCGGCCACTGCATCGCCCAGGCCAGCAGCCCCGCCACCAGCCCCAGCAACACGCCCTCGAGCAGGAACGGCATGCGCACGAACCATTCGGCCGCCCCCATCAGGCGCATCAGGTGCAGCTCCTCGGCCCGGGCGATCAGGGTGATGCGCAGGGTATTGGCGATGATCAGGGCCATGGCCAGTGCCATGATGCCCTCCATGAACCAGGCCAGGCTGCGCAGGTTCTGCAGCCAGTCATGCGCCCGGGCCAGGCTGATCTCCTCCTGGTTGACGTTCGCCCCGAACTTCTGGGCCACGTCACGGATATCGCGGAACAGGAACTTGCCGGCGTGCTCGCCGAGCGACACCTCGAAGCTGATCGGCAGCCGTTTCGCCAGCGTGGCATCGTCCACGCCCGTCCCCTCCAGCCACTGGTGCATCCATGCCACCGCCTCATCCTGGGAAACGACACGGACCCCCTGCACGCCCGGGATGGCGGCCAGGGCATCGCGCAGCGCGTCGGGCCTGGCCGACGCATTGCTGTCGAGATAGACATGGATGCGGATCTCGTTCTGCCAGCTGCCAACCCACTGGCCGATCATCTGCACGCCGAGGCCGATCAGGCCCATCGCCCACAGGGCGACGGCCACGATGCCCAGCGCCAGCACCTGGTGCATGCCCAGCGGCGGCAGGCGGAAGCCGCCGGGCAGCCGCGGGCGCAGGCCGGCGGGGATATCAGCCGACATAGGCCTCTCCGGCATGTGAATCGGCGGCCAGCGCGCCCCGGTGCAGCTGGATGACGCGCCCCGGATGCGATTCGAGCAGCTGCAGGTCGTGGGTCGCCATGATCACGGTCGTGCCCTGGGCGTTGAGCCCCATCAGGTAATCAAGAACCCGGTGCGCCGTGTCGATATCCAGGTTGCCCGTCGGCTCGTCGGCCAGGATCATCGGCGGGTTGGCGCTCAT
>DATLWN010000118.1:0-1771 GCA_035576305.1 Mariprofundaceae bacterium | reverse complement strand
GTCACCGCAAACCTCTTCTTGTTTGAAGAAATATATAGCGACCAAGCAGATTTTCATGAACGGATCAATGGAGATCAATGGGGTCAGACTCGATTGATCTTGAATGACCGCTGATGGCCTAGGATTGCCTTCCGACATGCCGCGGCCGTAGGCTGGATGTATGAATCCCGAGAATCTCAGCGCCGAGGCCCTGAGCCTGTTCAACCACCTGCCACCCGAAGGGCAGCGGGAGGCCGTTCGGCTTGCCGAGACGCTCGGCGATGAGGAGGCGGTCTATCTGGCGACGCTGCGCGCCATGCCCGAGAAGCGCCGGCGGCAATTCCTGTTCGCCCTGAGCAGGCGGAAGTGGGGCTTGTAGCACAGCAGCCACTGCCATTAGCCATGATTTCCATGTGCCTTCAACGGCGAGGGGCTGGTCTATATTGACATAATAATTCCTGTGCAAGTGCGGATGCACGGCACAGCGGTTCATCACAAAGGGAGGGTGCTATGCGTTGGATGGTCAATTTCTCGATTCCTGGCGATGAAGGCAATGAGCTCGTGAAGAGCGGAAGGATCGGCCAGGTTTTCCACTCGCTGATGGAGGATTTCAAGCCGGAGGCCGCCTATTTCTTTCCCGAGAATGGGCAGCGTTCCGGGTTCATGATCGTCAATGTGACCGACTCGTCGGATCTGGCCAGGGTGGCGGAATCCTTCTGGCACGGTCTTCATGCGGATATCTCGGTCACGCCGGTGATGAACGGTGAGGACCTGGGCAAGGGCCTTGGCGGCATCGAGGGGATCCTCAAGCGATACGCCTAGGCCATCACCCAGCGGGGATGGCGGTTATTTGCGGGTCAGGATGTAGCCCAGCTCGAAGCGACCGTTGCGGTGCGGCACGAACAGCGGCTCGCCCTCCGGCCACTGCCATTTTCCCTCGTCGAAGATGCCGTGCATGCGCAGCAGATCGCAGTGGCGCGGCGGGCCGCCGGGCTGGCCCGTCTGCATGAACAGCGCATAGAGCCTGCCGCCGGGCTTCAGCCAGCCGTGCAGCCGCTGTGCGTAGTCCGCCCAGGTGTCATCGGGCAGGGCGCACAGGCAGGTCTGCTCGTAGACGGCATCGAAGGGGGTATCGGCCTGCTGCCAGTGCAATACATCGGCCTGGTGCACCTCGGCGCTCAGGCCCTCTCGGGCCAGGGCTGCCTGCACATGGCTTACGGCGCTGGGCGCGAAATCCAGGGCGGTGACGGCAAAGCCGCGCCGGGCCAGGGCCAGCACCTCATGGCCGCGCCCGCAGCCGGGGATCAGCACCCGGCACGGATCGATCCGGCCGGACTCAAGCCACGCGGCCAGGGCCGGGCTGGCATCGCCGCGATCCCAGCCGGTGTTGCCCTCCTGGTAGCGCGCCTCCCATTCGTGCGCCTCGCGCATCGGCTCAGCCCTTGCTGCCGATGGCGTCGATGGCCTTCTGCAGCAGTCCTTTGACCTCCTCGGCCACGCCGCGCAGGTCGTCGCGGCCGACGAGCTCGAACATGCGCAGGGGCTCGATGGCCGACACGATGGTCCGGCCCTGCTCGTCCTCGTAGACGATGACGTTGCACGGCAGCAGCAGGCCGATCTCGATCTCGTTCTCGATGGCGTGTGCCGCGTATCTGGGGTTGCAGGCGCCGAGGATCACGTAGGGGCGGCGATCCAGGTCGATCTTCTTCTTCAGGGTCTCGGCCACGTCGATGCGCGTCAGCACCCCGAAGCCGACCTCCTTCAATGCCTCGGTGACGGCGGCCTCCGCCTG
>DATLWN010000117.1:0-2043 GCA_035576305.1 Mariprofundaceae bacterium | reverse complement strand
GAAGGGACCGAAATAGGCCGATGCATACTTCACAGCATAGGACATGATCGGAACCTGATCGAAGCCCGCCTCGTCCAGCCCGGCGCGGATGGCGGCGACCATGCCGTCCATCATGCCGGACGGGGCGATGATGTCGATGCCCGCCTCGGCGTAGGAAACGGCCTCCCTCTGCAGGTTCTCCAGCGTGGCGTCGTTGTCCACATCCTGGCCGTGCAGCACGCCGCAATGGCCATGTTCGGTGTATTCGCAGAAACAGCTGTCGGCGATCACGCACAACTCCGGCACGGCCTGCTTGGCCTCGCGGATGGCGCGCTGCACGATGCCGTCCGGATTCCATGCCTCGCTGCCGATATCGTCCTTGTGGGCCGGGATGCCGAACAGGATGACCGCCGGGATGCCCAGCGCCCAGACCTCACGGACGGCCTCAGCCACGTCACCGACGGGCAGGCGCCAGACGCCGGGCATGCTGCCCACCGGCCGACGCTCATCGAGCGTCTCATCGACGAACAGCGGGTAGATCAGGTCGGCCGGCGAAAGCGCGGTCTCACGGACCAAGCGCCGCAGCGTGGCGTTTCTGCGCAGCCGGCGTGGCCGGTGGATCAGGTCGGGCAGGGACATGGCTTACTCCGTCGACGTCTGATAGTGCTGGGCAAGCGCATCCAGCATGGACGAGAAACTAGCGGTTCCGGCCACGACTTGCACCCCCAGGCCGAGCCTTTCGGCCGCCCTGGCCACATCGGGGCTGATCGCGACCAGCACCGGCCGGGCGGCCAGCGCGGCATCGCCGATGCGCCGAAGGTAATGAGCCGCCGTTTTGGGGCTGCCGAGCAGCACGGCGTCGATGGCTCCCCGGCGCAGGTCCGCGATGACGGCGGAGGCATCGGCGTCCGGGCAGACGGTGCGGTAGGCATGGACGGTGGTGACGTCGACGCCCTGCCGCTGCAGCCAGTCGGGCAGGGTGTCGCGCCCCTCCTCGGCCCGGAACAGCAGCAGCCTCCCTGGCAGGTTGTGGTGTTGGTAGGCCTCGATCAGGCCGTCCTGTGAGGCGGTAGCGGCGATGATCGACGCCTGCCAGCCATGGTCCGCCATGGCCTGTGCCGTCTTCTCGCCGACCGCGGCCAGCCGATGCCTGCCCAGCAAGGTGCGTTCGGCCGGAAGCAGGGCCTCGGCCACGCAATGGACGCCGTTGGCGCTGGTGAAGGCGATGTCGACGGTGGGATCGGTAAGCAGGGCGGCGGCGCCCCGGATCGCCTGCGGCAGGCATGCCACCTCCAGGCAAGGGAACAGCACCGCCTCGCCGCCATGTTCCCGGATCATGGCCGCGGTCTGACCGGCCTGCGCGGCCGGCCGCGTGACCAGGATGCGCCGGCCAAAAAGCGTGGAAACAGGCGGCATGTCCATGCCGGATATCCTGCAACTTCGCAAGAAGCCTGCCAATGCGTGCGTCAATGCTTGCCGTCGGGGCGAGATTGTGGTGACATATTACTATCTATGGCGAGGGTTCCCGACCGACAAGACGCGAAAAGGCTGCTGAAGGATATCTTCGGCTACGACGAGTTTCGCCCGATGCAGGAGGAGATCATCGCCACCCTGCTGGACGGCAGGGATGCGTTCGTGCTGATGCCGACCGGCGGCGGCAAATCCCTGTGCTACCAGATCCCGGCCATCTTGCGTGCCGGCACCGGCATCATCGTGTCGCCGCTGATCTCCTTGATGAAGGATCAGGTCGACACCCTGACCCGCTGCGGCGTGCGCGCCGCCTTCTACAACTCCTCGCTGAAGGCCACGGAATCCAAGGAGGTGTTGACGCAGTTCGAGGCGGGCGAGCTGGACCTGCTGTACGTGGCCCCCGAGCGCCTGCTGTCGAAGGCCTTCCTGGCCCGCCTGGAGAAGGTCAAGCTGTCGATGTTCGCCATCGACGAGGCGCACTGCGTGTCGCAGTGGGGGCACGATTTCCGGCCCGAATACGTCAAGCTCGGCATGCTGCGCGAGCATTTCCCGTCGGTGCCTATGCTGGCCCTGACGGCCACCGCGGACGAACAC
>DATLWN010000116.1:0-12310 GCA_035576305.1 Mariprofundaceae bacterium | reverse complement strand
AAGGTAGCGCTAGGGTTCCTGGCTGTAGCAGCCTGGTTGATATCGGCCGCGAGCGCGTGGGCGGTATCCCTGGGCAAGATCGACATCGCCAGCCATCTCGGGGAGCCCTTCTATGCGGAGGTGCCGCTGCAGCTGGATAACGGCGAGAGCATCTCCAATGTCTACGTCGAGCTTGCCTCCCCCGCCGATTACCGCATCCTCGAGGTGTATCGCGATCCCGCCCTGAATGCCATCACCGTCGATGTGAAGACCGACAAACGCGGTGCGCGGGTCGTGCTGAGCTCCGATTCGGGCGTCGAGTCGCCGTTCTTCAACCTCGTGCTCAAGGTCCGCTATGAGCGCGCCACGCATTTCAAGAAGTACCCGGTGTTCCTGGATATCCCCCAGATGGCCAGGCCGTCCGTGATGAAGCCGGTGCCCGCCGTCAAGGAGGGCCAGCCCAGGCCGGCGCCGTCCCAGGCGGCCCCGGTGGTCCAGGCCAAGCCGGCGGCGCCCGCGCCGGGTTCGGGCTTTGCGCCGTTCGACGGCTGGGCCCGCATCGCCCGTTACGGACCGATGGTGTTCGGCGATACCATCACCACCGTGGCCCAGCGCCTGCAGGTCGATGACCGCTATACCCGCCAGCAGGTGATGGTGGCCCTGTTCGAGAAGAACCGTGCCAAATTCGATCATGACAACATCAACCTGATCAAGGCAGGAACCTATCTGGACGTGCCGACGGCAGCCGAGGTGGAGCGGATCTCCCCTGATCAGGCCCGCGGCATCATCGCCAAGCAGGAAAAGGAATGGAAGGAGCTGGTCAAACAGCCGAAGTATGCGGCGGTGGCCGAGGCGCAGAAGAACCGCTACAGCAAGCGCGTGCGCGTCGGTGAGAATGCCAGCGGTGTCGCCTCCGCGCCGATGCCGTCCCAGTCCCAGCAGGGTGGAACGGTGCAGGCCGTCCAGAAAGGGGCGCCGGCTGCGAATGCCGAAGCGGAGCAGAAGCAGACACAGATGCAGCAACAGATTCAGCAGTTGCAGCAGCAGAACAGCGAATTACAGGGCAAGCTGACAGACACCCAGAAGCAGCTGGCGGACGCGTCCGCCAAATCCGATGAGGCGGCGGCCGCAGCCGCGGATGCCAAGGTCAAGAAGCTGCAGATCCAGCTGGCGCGCCTGCAGGCCGAACGGGACGAGGCCTTGCAGAAGGCCCAGGCCCAGCCGTCGCCGCTCGGCTGGCTGACCTATGCCCTGCTTGGCGTGATCGTGCTCTTGCTGGGCGTGGTCGGTTACCTGATGCGCCGCGAACCCGCACATCCGGCAGAATCGTATGCGATGCCCGAGCCCCAGGCCGAGCCGCACGGCTTTGCACGGCCATCGCCGGACAGCTCGGATATGTTCGAAGAGGCGCCGGAGATCGACGTCGAAGAGGTTCCGCACAAGGGATTCGATGCCATGGCCACCATGCAGATGAATGCTGCGGAGGTGACCAAGGAATTCACCGATTCGATCCCCGATCTGACCGATGAGGACACCGGCAAGATGGAGGCCTTCCAGGAGGAGATCGAGGAGGAGCCGGATCCGAATGTCGACTACCTGGCCGAGGCGGACGTTTACCTGCGCTATGGCATGGAGGATGAGGCGATCCAGCAGGTGAAGATGGCATTCAAGCTCGATCCCCACAACGCCGATGCCCATATCAAGATGGTGCAGGTGCTGAAGGCGAAGAACGATCAGCCCGCCCTGGACGAGGCCATCACCGAGGCCCGCCAGGCACTGGGTGGCAGCGCCCTGCAGCGCTTCGAGGAGGCGGTGTCCAACCTGGATGAGGCGGTTGCGGATGCGTTCGCCGATACGATGCCGCCGACCATGGCCGAGGAGTTGGCCGAATTCGAGGGGGGTGAGTCACTGGCGGAAGAGGCCGTGGAAGCCGCCGAGCCCGAACTGACGGCCGGCGGAGAGCCCGAGGCTGAGCAGCCCAAGGCCGGGGCGGAGGATGTGTCCGGCGGTCTCGATGACCTGGATCTCGAATGGCCCGAATTCGAGGACGCGGAGACGCCGATGCACGAGGCCCAGGCCGAGGTGGCGGCGCAGGAAGAACAGGAAGAGGGGGAGCAGGAGGAGCGGGAAACGCCGCCTGCCGCTGCCCCGGCCCGACCGTCGGAAGGCGCGTCGTCCGGTGACATGGAGTTCGATCTGTCCGATCTCGAGATTCCGGAGGCCGATATCGCGGCCGCAGCCGAGGGGGCGGAAAGCCGCGCGGCCTCGTTTGTGGATACGAGCGATCTCGAGAAGACGGTGGCCATCGACTGGTCGCAGGAGACCTCGGTGGAGTCCGACGAAGAGGAGGATATGATCGGCGAAAGCGGTGCCGAGGGTGTGGCCGAGGTACCGGTGGAGAGTGCCGAACCGGAGCCCGCGGCCGAGGAAAAGCCGAAGCCTGAGGCCTCGTCGGCGATCGACGATGGGGGCATCGATCTCGGCGACTTCGATTTCGATCAGGCTGAGGCCGAGAGGGACGCGACGGTCGGGACGGTCGGGACGGGGGACGACGAGTTCAGCAGCACCATCCGTACGACCCTGGTCAACGTCGAAGCCCATACCGATGAGGAGGCTGAGCCACTGTTCGACCTGTCCTCGGAGGATGAGGCGGGCGAAACCGTCAAGATATCCGCCGGTCAGGACAAGGCATCCGCGCCGGTGGCCGAGCCGGAGGATCAGGATGACGAAGCCTCTGCGTCCGGGAAGGTGGAGAACGAGTCCAGCCTGCTGCTGGATCTGGGCGATGACCTGGATGAGACCCAGAAGCTGGATGATCTGCTCAGTGAGTTCGCCGATGAAAGCGAAAAGGATGGCGGCAAGAAGGGCGACTGACCGCCCTTGCGGCCTTCCTGATATCCCGGCAATCCGGCCATGACCGCTCTCTCGGCCCTGCGCATGCGCTGTGCAGGCTATATCTGGGAGAGCCACGTCATCGCCCGGCTGTTTGTCGGCATCACCTGCCTGGGTGCCGGGCTGCATTCCGACTCAATGATCCATGCCCTGATTCTGCTCGCTGTTGTGCTGGCCCTGCTGCTGGCCCTGGGCACGCCGGGGGCGACCGTGCTGCGGGCCGCACGGGTGCTGGCCTTCCTGGTCCTGCCCATCCTGATCCTGCATCTGTGGCTGACGCCGGGCCGTCTATTGGTGGGGGGCATCAGCGCGGAGGGGCTCGAGCGCGGGGGCTGGTTGAGCCTGCATCTGATCCTGATGTATTTTTCCGCGATGCTGTTTTCCCGCCTCATTACGCTGCAGGAATGGATGGCCCTGACCTCGGCCTGCGGGGGCAGGCGCCTGCAGCCGTATCTGTTGCTGTTGATGCCCCTGGCGCGGCAGGTGCGATGGCGGACACGCTCCCTGGCGCGCCAGTGGCACCAGCGGGGAACCTGGCGGGAACTGGCCCTGGCGCTTTCCGCCGTGGTGGACCAGTGCATGTCGGTATCCCGCAGGCAGGCCGATAGCCTCTGGTTGCGTTGGCCCGCTTCCGTCGGAGCCCCCCATCCCCTCTTCGCCATGGCTGCATCCGTACAGGCATGGTCGGCCACGCTGCTGATGCTGCTGATGGGGGCCGGCATTCTCGCCGCGAGCATGGGTGTCCGGTGACCGACGAGGCCCCCTCAAGCCGGCGCATCGCGCTGGTGCTCGAATACGACGGCATGCAGTTCAACGGATGGCAAAGGCAGAAGAGCGGCCGCTCCGTCCAGGAAGATCTCGAACAAGCCCTGCGCGCCGTCGACGGCGGGGATTGCCGGACGGTGGCGGCCGGCCGCACCGATGCCGGCGTGCATGCCGAGGCCTTGCTGGTGCATGCGGATGTGGACGCCGGGCGTTGGCGGCGCTCGCCACGGGCGTACATGCACGGCGTCAACCAGCATCTGCCGCCGTCGCTCAGGGTGGTGGGGGTGCGGGGCGTGCACGGGGGGTTCCACGCCCGCTTCGATTGCCTTGAGCGGGCATATCGCTACCGGATATGGAACCGGCCGACAGCCTCGGCGCTGCATGCCTGGCGGCACTGGTGGATGCCGCGTGCGCTGTCAACGGACGCCATGAATGCGGCTGCCGCCTTTCTGGTCGGCGAGCATGACTTCAGCGCGTTCCGGGCGGCCGGCTGCCAGTCGCACTCGGCCAGCAGGGATCTCAGGCAACTGCGCGTCGAACGGGATGGCTGGGTCGTTTCGATCGATGTGCGCGCCAATGCCTTTCTCTATCACATGGTGCGCAATATCGTGGGCAGCCTGGTCAGGGTCGGCGTCGGGGACTGGCAGTCATCGGACATCCGGAACCTGCTGGAGTCCAGGGACCGGGGTTTGGGCGCGGCCACGGCCCCGGCCCATGGGCTGTATTTCCGGGATGCCGTCTATGAGGGCTTCCGGGCCTCCGAATTGGTCGGGGACGTTTCCGGCTGAGGCGGCTGGTTGTTCCGGTTGGCCTGGATGGCCGCGATATGGGCGGCCAGCGCGCGATAGCTGACCGGTTTGTGGATGATGCCGGCATCGAGACCGGGGAGCTGCTGCAGGCGCGCCTCCTCGCCATAGGCCGTGATCACCATGATCGGCAATTGCACCCCCCTGTCGCGCAATTGCCGGATCATCTCCACGCCGTCCATGCCCGGCATATTGTAATCGGTCAGGATCAGGTCGAAGGCATCGGTGTCCGGCCGATCGAAACGGGCGAGCGCGCTCTGCCCGTCCGGGACCGCCACGACGCGGTGCCCCATGCGCGTCAGCATGGCCTGATGCACCTTCAGCACGACCGGGCTGTCGTCCACGAGCAGGATGTGCCATGGCACGGTGTCGATCGCCTCGGACATGTCCGGGGCCGGATGGCTTTCCGGTGCCTGTCGGGCGGGACCGGATGGACGCGTGCCGGCTCTGGCCGGAAGGTGGATGGTGAATGTACTGCCATGCTCCGGCATGGATTGCACATGGATGCGCCCGTGATGCTGTTCGACGATGCGTTTGACGAGGGCTAGCCCAAGGCCGGTGCCCCCCAGTTTCCGGCGCGTGGTCCACAGGGTGGTGAAGATCTTCTCCAGGTTCTCGCGGGCAATGCCGCATCCGGTGTCCGCGACCTGGATGACGATGCCGGCAGGCTCTGCCTCATGCTCATCGGCCGTGACGCGGATGTCGATGGAGCCCGTATCGGAGATCGCCTGGTAGGCATTCTGGATCAGGTTCATCATGACCTGCTCGAGCTCGGATGTCGGCAGGTCGGGTGTCGGCAGTCCGGCATCGATATGGCAGTTCAGCGTTACCTTCTCCGGTAGCTGCAAGCGCACCAGATCGGTCAGTTTTTCCAGGGCGGCGCGGGTGTCCGCTGCCTGGCTCTGGGGCCTTTCCACGGCTGGGCGCGTGCCGAGGTTCAGCAACTGGGAGATCATGTCCGCTCCGCGTTCGCCGGCCTCGATGATGGGATTGAGCCGATGCTTCAGCCCCGGATCCTGGACATCCATCTGCAGGGTCTCGGCCTGGCCGATGATGCCGGTCAGTAGATTGCGGAAGTCGTGGACGATCTTCACGACGGTGTCGTTCCGGAAGCCGGTCTGCCGGTCGTGCTCCGAGATGTCGACCAGCAGGCACAGGCCGATCCACTGGCCATGCCAGCGTACCCGGCTCGCTTCCCCCATCAGATTCAGCGTGCGGTCGGACGCATCCCTGCCCCGGATATAGAAACGCAGGGGCGTGCCGCTTCCCTGTTGCAGGGCCTTGCGGCAATGGCTGACGATGATGTTGCCGTCTTCGAGCAGGGTCAGCATGTCGACCTGTTCACCCGCCAGGCGGGCGACGGGTTCCCGGCTGACGGACTGCAAGGCGGCGTTGGCGCGGATGATTCGCGGGGAACCGCGCTCATCGAGATGGTAGGTGAAGACGGGCAGCGGGCCATGGTCGAGCAGCCCGAACGATGCCTGGTTTTCATCGGGCGTGGCATGCTGCGCGCCGCGGCGATGGGCGAGCGACATGGCGTAAGCCGGCAGCAGCAACAGGGCCGCGACCTGGAAGCCGAGCAGCGACCAGATGGTATCGATCTGCAATTGCTGCAGGCTCACGATGGCGGCGCCCACCAGCCCGGCCAGGCACAGGGCCTGCGTGTAGAGCATCATCATGTTGCCGTAA
The DNA here is from genome assembly GCA_035576305.1 of Mariprofundaceae bacterium. Taxonomy (GTDB): domain Bacteria; phylum Pseudomonadota; class Zetaproteobacteria; order Mariprofundales; family Mariprofundaceae; genus DATLWN01. The sequence continues at coordinate 6,179 of DATLWN010000116.1, read as the reverse complement.
CGGAAGGCGTTGCCGAGGATGATGGCCAGGTAGAGCAGGGACAGGCCGCTGATGTTTCCTCCGTCGATGACCAGGGCGAAGCTGGCGACATAGACATCCAGGATCGGCGATACCAGCAGACGGCCGGAGGAGGCGGGATGGCGGCGAATGGAATAGATGATGTAGAGGTTGTATAGCAGGTACAGGCCGGTGGTGGCCTCGAAGGCGGTATCGTAGACTGCGAAGAAGGGTCCGTGCATGAACAGGTAGACGAGGCACAGCAGGGCCATCGGGATGCGTGTCCATGCCTGCTGAACCTGGGTGTAGGCCAAGGCATGGTTGCGCGGATGGATCTTGCCGAAAAACCACGAATGAACGATCGGCTTCACACCACATGCCCCCTTGAATCTCCGGCCCGTTTCCGATGGAGATTAGCATAGACAGCGGGGCATACTACCCTTATCTAAATAGCGGCGTGAAACAAACGGATATGTTACCGTTCGCCGCCCGAACACGGGGTTCTTTCGCATAAACAGGAGTATCGACGTGCTATATGTGGCTGTCCGTGCCGCACGCCGTGCGGGGGATATCATCGCCCGCGCCTTCGATGAGCGGGACAAGATGAACATACGCCAGAAGAGCGACCGGGATTATGTCACGGATGTCGACCAGCGGGCCGAGGCGGCGATCGTGCAGGACATCCGCAAGCACTATCCGGCGCACGGCATCGTGGCCGAGGAATCCGGCCGCACCCATCCCGAGGCCTCCGTGCAGTGGTACATCGATCCGCTCGATGGCACGACGAACTTCGTGCACGGCCATCCCCATTTCGCGGTATCCATCGCGGCCTGGAAGGATGGAAGGCCGCTGCTGGCGGTGGTGCACGACCCGATCCGCAACGAAACCTTCGAGGCCCAGAACGGCGGCGGGGCGTTCCTGAACCGCCGGCGCCTGCGGGTCACGGACGAGGCGCGTGTGGCGCATGCGCTGTTCGCCTCGGGGCTTCCCTCCTATCGCCGGGAGCAGATCGATGTGTTCCAGCGCCGGATGGATGCCTGCATGCGCGCCACCGAGGGTTACCGCCGCGGCGGTTCGGCGGCGCTGGACCTGGCCTATGTGGCCAGCGGCCGGCTGGATGCCTACTGGGAGGCCGGGCTCGGTGCATGGGATATCGCGGCGGGGCTGCTTCTGGTCCAGGAGGCGGGCGGCATGGTCACCGACCTCGCCGGCGGCACCGTCGATCTGGAGCAGGGCGATGTGCTGGCCACCAACGCGCAGCTGCACCGGGCGTTTCTTGGCCTGTTGGTGGACAAGGGCCGTTAGCCGCCCTGGGCTATTTGCCTTCCTTGCGGATCAGCAGGAATACGGCGATGCCGCCGAATGACAGGTTGGGTAGCCAGGCGGCATAGCCGGCCGGCAGGCGGTCGCCGGTGGCCAGCAGGTTGCTGGTATCCCCGAAGATATAGAAGGCCAGTCCCAGGCAGATGGCGGCGGCCAGTCCCCATGAGGCGGCGCTGACCCGGCTGCTCATGTGCATGCACAGGGCCAGGGCCAGGATCGCCATGATGAAGCAGGCCAGCGGTGCCGCCAGTTTGCGATGGAAGGTGAAGACATAGCTGGAGGCGTTCATGCCGGCCCGCTGCAGGTTCCGGGCGTATTCCCCGAGCTCCAGCAGCCCCATGTGCCGCGGCTCGGGGGGAGAGGCCGTGCTTGGGCCGACGGCGGAGTCGATGTGCATGTCGTCCTGGTGGTCGAAGCGCAGCCCGCTGGTTCCGCCCGGGGCGCTGATGTCGACGTCCGACAGCACCCAGGCATGGTCGGCATAGATGGCATCGGCGGCATCCAGGCGTTGCAGCCACCGCCCATGGTCATCCGTCTCGATCATCATCATCTTGAAGTGCTGGTCGCCCAGCGGGGTCAGGCGGAAGAAGCGGTGCCCGTCGCGCAGCCATTGCACGTCGCGGCTGGTTTCCGGCTGATGGTGGATATGCACGCGTTCGATGAAGTCCAAACGCGTGTTGGTGATCGGCGTGACCCACTGGCCGATGGCGAAGCTCAGGCTGGCCGCCAGGGCGGCCACGGCCATGAGCGGCGTCAGAAGCTTGTTCAGGCCGAGTCCGGCCGCCCTGAGTGCCGCCAGTTCGTGATGATGGGAAAGCTCGGTCAGGAAGACGCTGCAGGCGAGCAACACGATCACGGGCATGAAGCCGCTGATCATGAAGGGCATCTTCAGCAGGATGTACTCGACCATCATCGCGCCGTCGAGGCCGTGGCCGAGGAAGCGGGCCTTATCGAAGGCCTCGACGATGATGAAGATGCCCAGCAGCACGGTCATCGTGGCCAGACCGCGCTGCAGGCAACCGGTAAAGATCCAGCGAAAGACGATGGGCATGGACCGATGCTAGCAGCCGGGCGGCGTTTGGGCGATGCGCCGGGGGCGCGGAACCCGCACGTGCATCACCTGTTCCAGGTGTTAGACTCGGCGCGTCCTACCATGACGGGGGTCTTCAATGCCTTGGAGTGATCCGAATCAGTCCAATAATCCCTGGGGGCGTCGTCCATCCGGACCCGGCCAGGTGCCTCCGAACCTCGACGAGGTGATCCGTCGCATGCAGGAGCGGCTTGCCGGCATGTTGGGTGGCGGTGCCGGCGGACCGGGAGGCGGTACCCCGCGTTTCGGCAAGGCCCTGCTGCCGCTCGGCCTGGGTATCCTGTTGCTGCTGTGGCTGGCCTCCGGCGTGTATGTGGTCGGGGCGGACGAGCAGGCCGTGGTGCTGCGTTTCGGCCAGCACGTGGCGACGAAGGGGCCGGGCCTGAACTGGCATATGCCCTATCCGATCGAGACGGTCGAGAAGGTGCCGGTCACGCGTATCCAGCGTCTGGAGATCGGTTTCCGCCTGATGGGCGACGGCAGCACCCGCAGGATACCCCAAGAGGCGCTGATGCTGACCCAGGACGAAAACATCGTCGACATCTCGTTCATCGTGCAGTACCGGGTCCGCGATGTGAGCGACTATCTCTTCAACATCGTGGACGGCCCGATGACCGTCCGGGATGCGGCGGAAAGCGCGATGCGCGAGGTGATCGGCCGTACCAATATCGACGACGTGCTGACCAGCAAGAAGGCCGAGGTCGAGGTGGAAACGCAGAAGCTGCTGCAGGATATCCTCGACAGCTACGAGGCCGGCATATCCGTGATGACGATCAAGCTGCAGAACGTGCAGCCGCCCGATCCCGTGATCAAGCAGTTCAAGGATGTGGCCTCGGCTAGAGAGGACAAGGAACGCACCAAGAACGAGGCGGAAACCTACGCCAACGACATCCTGCCGAAGGCCCGCGGCGATGCGGCGAAGCAGGTGCTGGATGCCGAGGCCTATGCCAAGGAGGTGGTGGCCCGTGCCACCGGTGACTCCAATCGCTTCGTCAGCCAGCTCGACGCCTATCGCAAGGCGCCGGAGGTGACCCGCAAGCGCCTGTACCTGGAAACGATGCAGGACGTGCTGAGCAATGCGGACAAGATCATCGTCGATCGCAGCGTGGCCAACCGCATCCTGCCGTATCTGCCGATCGACAAGGCGTCGGGTAAGGTGGAGGTGAAGCCATGAGCCCCAAGCAGAGTATCGGACTGATCATCCTGGCGGCCGTGGCATTGGTCGCGTCGATGTCGGCCTTCGTGGTGGATCAGCGCCAGCAGGCCCTGGTGCTGCAGTTCGGCAAGCCGGTCGGGGTGGTGAAGGACGCCGGCCTGAAATTCAAGTGGCCATGGCAGAACGTGGCGGATTTCGATCGGCGGCTGTTGATCAGCGATTCCGTGCCCAACGAGATGATCACCCTGGACCAGAAGCCTATCCTGGTCGACAACTATACGCGCTGGCGCATCATCAATCCGCTGCGCGTCTACCAGGTTGCCGGTACGCAGAGCGGTGTCGAGGCACGCATGCAGGACGTGGTGCGCGGCAAGGTGCGCGAGGTGCTGGGCCAGAACGACCTGGGACAGGTCGTCACCGGCGGCGGATCGGAGCAGTTGCGCTCCGCCCTGATGCGCGAGATCACCGAGAAGGCCAATGCCGGCGTCAAGGATCTCGGCATCGAGGTGGTCGATGTGCGCATCAAGCGCGTCGACCTGCCGAAGGAGAACTCGGATGCGGTGTTCAAGCGCATGCAGGCCGAACGCCAGCGCATCGCCATGCAATACCGCTCCGAGGGCGAGGAGACGGCCAAGGAGATCCGCGCCGAGGCCGACAAACAACGCAAGGTGATCCTGGCCGATGCCTATGAGAAGGCCCAGACCATCCGCGGCAAGGCCGATGCCCAGGCCACGCTGATCTACGCCAAGGCCAACAAGCAGGACCCGAAATTCTATGCCTTCATGCGCTCGCTGCAGGCCTACCGTGACTCGATCGGTCCGGGTACGCGCCTGGTGATCACGCCGGACTCGGAGTTCTTCAGGTTCTTTGAGGATTCCAGGATATCCGGCGACGCAACCGGGAAGAAATAAAGGCACGAGGGCATATCCTGTGCAGGATCTGTGGGTTGCGCTCGGTCTGGTGCTGGTGATCGAGGGGGCGCTGTATGCGCTGTTCCCGCAGCACATGATCGACATGATGCGCCGCCTGCCATCGGTCCCGCCGGCGGTGCTGCGGCTGATGGGGCTGACGGCCGTGGGCCTGGGATGGCTGATCGTCTGGCTGCTGCGCGGCAGCAGCTGACGTTCTATTCCTTGGAGTCGCCCTTGGGGTCGCCGGTGGCCTTATGACGGTGCTCGATCGGCGGCAGCGTGTCCGTCGTGCGCGCCCGGGCCTCCTCCTCGCCGATGACGTTGCGCATGGCCTCCAGGCTGTGCTGCAGCTTGCGCTGGACGCAGGCATAGAGGGAAAAGCCGAAATCCGAGTAACGCTTGCGCCAGGCCTGGATGGAATCGGTGCTGATGGCCATCAGGCGCAGCGGTGAGGTGGCGATCACCGTGGCCGCATGCGGCCGGCCGGTGATGACCGAGATCTCTCCCACCTCGTCGCCGCTGCCGATGCGGGCGAAAACGATGCGTTTCTTGGCATCGTGCGGGTGCCGGATCGAGGCCTCGGCCTCGCCGCCCAGCACCAGGAACATGAATCGCGTGTCCGAGTCACCCTCGCGGATCAGCGTCTCTCCGGTTTCCAGGGAGATGAACTGGCCGTTGTAGAGGATGACCTCGCGCACGGACTGCGGCAGCGTGGTGAACACGGGGTTCACGGCCAGCGCCGTGGCGGCGGAACGGCGCTCGGCCAGCTGGGTCAGCGAACGCAGGAAGCGCTCGTTGGTCTTCATCAGTTCGCGGATGTGCTGACCATCGACCTGGTAGAGCGCGGTCGGCTCCACGGTGCGTACGCCGGCACCGGCCGGCGCGTTGTACAGGATGGAGGCCTCGCCGAAGATATCGCCGGGCGTGATCGAGCCCACCTGGAAGATGTCATCACCATGCCGCTTGTTGACCATCAGCATGCCGGAACGCACGAAATACAGGTAATGCGGCAACTGTCCCTCGATCATCACGGGGATGTCGGCCGCCATCTCGAGGGTGCCGGCAACGGAACGCAGGAAATGGATTTCGTCCGGGTACAGCACCGCGAGCGTGGGGAACGCCCGTGCGTCGAAATCGTCGTTTTCCTGTTTTTCGTCTGTATTGAAACGCTCTTCCATCCACGCCAGTATGGATGCTTGCGTATTGTGCCGCAAGCGATGCCGCGTTTCTTCCCATTCAGAAGTGGAGGCTGGGTTGCCTGAGCTGCCTGAGGTCGAGGTGGTCCGGAGTGGACTGGAGCCGCTGATCCGCAACCGACGCATCCGCCAGGTGCAGCTGCACCGGAGCGCGCTGCGTTACCCGTTGCCGGCCGATATGGCCGAGTGCCTGCAGGGGCGCACCGTGACGGCGGTTGCGCGCCGGGGCAAGTATCTGCTGTTCCGTTTCGACGGGGACGAACTGCTGGCCTGGCACCTCGGCATGACCGGCCAGTTCCACGTCTTGCCGGAGGAGGAAGCGGCAGGTCGGCACGAGCATGTCGTGATCCTCTTCGATGATGGCCTGAGCCTGCGTTACCGCGATGTGCGCCGCTTCGGCTATGCGGGGATGTTCCGGGTGGAGGACTGGCAGAGCCAGCCGTGGTTCGCCGGTCTCGGGCCGGAGCCGCTGGAGGATGGCTTTGACGGCGGCTATCTGCTCGGCC